>DASVHS010000159.1:0-2182 GCA_036382495.1 Thermoanaerobaculia bacterium
CCGCGTCCGTTCTTCTTGCCAAACCGTTTGTCGCCGTAGAGCACGTCGACGACGCGCGAGCGCGCGCTCATGCGGTCCGCAAATGCTTTCGACAGAATGTCGCCGACTTTCGCCGCGACGTCGATGCCGACCTCGTCGAGCAGTGCCATCGGCCCCATCGGCATCCCGAACTTGACCATGGCCTTGTCGATCGACTCGATCGAGTTCCCTTCTTCGAGCAGGAACCCCGCTTCGTTCATGTAGGGACCGAGGATGCGGTTGACGATGAAGCCGGGACCGTCGTTGCAGTAGACGACGGTCTTGCCGAGCCTGCGCGCAAAATTCGCGACCGTCACCGCTGCGACGTCCGACGTCTTCCGCCCGCGAATCACTTCGACGAGCGGCATCTTGTCCACCGGATTGAAGAAGTGCATGCCGACGACGTTCTCGGGACGCTGCGCCTTCCCGGCGATGTCGGTGATCGGAATCGTCGACGTGTTCGACGCGAAGATCGCGTTGGGCTTCGCCAGCGCTTCGAACTCGCTGAGCACCTGCTGCTTGACGTCGAGCTTCTCGATCACCGCTTCGATGACCATGTCGACACGCGAGAATCCGCTCCAATCGGTCGTGCCCGTAATCCGTGCGAGTTTGCGCTGCATCTCGCCGCGCGTGATCCGCCGGCGCTCCAGCTTCTTCCGCCAGAGTTTCGAAGCCGACTGCAGCCCACCGGAAATCGCCTTCCAATTGACATCCCGCATCCGCACATCCGCCTCGGTCTTGTCCGCAACGGTCTGCGCGATCCCGCCGCCCATCACGCCCGCGCCGAGGACACCGACGCTTTCGATGTCGCGGGGTTTGGCGGTGATGCGGTCTTTCTTCGCATCCTCCATGAGGAAGAACAGGCGCACGAGATTCTGCGCGACGTCCCCGCGGATCAGCGGCGCGACTTCCTGCGCCTCGCGCTCCAGTCCGCGCTCGACGCCGGCCGCCATGCCGTACTCCATCACGTCGATCGCCTTGAGCGGAGCCGGATACTGGCCGTGCGTCTGCGCCATCACGCCTTTGCGCGCTTTGGCGAAGATAAAGCGGCGCGCCAGCGGATTGCCTTCGATGTAGAACTTCGTGCGCCCGCCGCCGGTGCGCTTGCCACGATCGGCGAAACGCTTCGCCACATCGAGAAGGATCGCCGGAGCGACGACTTCGTCGACGAGACCAGCACGCTTTGCGCGTTTTCCGTCGAGAGTTTTTCCTGTGAGCACGAGATCGAGTGCTGTCGGCAAACCGACGAGGCGCGGAAGCTTCGTTGTCCCGCCCCACGCCGGAAAAATCCCGAGCTTCACTTCCGGGACGCCGATGACGGCTTTCGGCGAGTCGGACATCACGCGCCAGTCGCAGCTGATCGCCATCTCCAGGCCGCCGCCCAGGCAGGCGCCGTTGATCGCGGCGACGGTGACCTGGGGCAACTTCGCGAGGCGTTGAAACACCTGCTGGCCGAGGCGGACGTATTCGCTGGCCTCCTGATCGGACGTGGCGCGTGTGAATTCGGTGACGTCCGCGCCGGCGATGAAGATCGACGACTTCGCGGACGCGAAGATGACTTTGCGGATGTCGTTCGAGCGAGCGAGGTCATCGACGATCGCGCCGAACTCCTGCATCACCGTCGACGAAAACTTGTTCACCTTCTCGCCGGGAAGATCGAACCAGATGATGGCCAGGTCGTTCTGGCGCTCGACGCGGAATGCGGAACCGCTTTTGGAAGGTGCGCCGGCCGGAGGCGGCGCCATGGTGAGGGTCATGCTCGTCTGGCTTCCTTTTCGTCGGCTTCCTCGCCGTCGGCGAACATCTCATCGATCACGGTCTTGTACTTCTTGTCGATGTTCTTGCGCTTCACCTTCAGCGACGGCGTGATCTCGTCGTTGTCGATCGTGAAGTCGTTCGCCAGCAGCGTGAACCGGCGGATCTTTTCCTGCCGGTCGAGATTCTTGTTGAAGCGATCGATCTCGCCCTGGATCAGCGTCTTCACCTTTTCGTTCGCGACGAGCTCTTCGTGCGACTTGAATTGCACGCCCATCGCCGTCGCGTCGCGCTCGAGCTTCTCGAAGTTCGGGACGAGTAGCGCGACCAGGAACTTGCGGCGGTCGCCGATCAGGACCGGCGTTCCGATGTACGGCGAGCTCTTGAGCAGCGCTTCGATCGGCTGCGG
>DASVHS010000160.1:0-1850 GCA_036382495.1 Thermoanaerobaculia bacterium
TTCGAGAGCAAAACCGTGCGACGTCAACGCTTCCTGCGGATTCTCCATGAGCCGCTTCCCGAACTCCGGATGCTCAATGGCCCGCCGCACGACCGCACCGATCATCTCGTTTCTCATACTCATTCCTCCGACCAGTCAGAAGAGCAAGAGACGGACCGTGTAAAAACAGAGCGCGAATCTGTGTGGGTGCCGGCTTCAGCCGGCACTGTGCGGGCTGAAGCCCGCACCCACACTCCTAGATTCTCACCCTCAACGTCGCCAGCGTCTCATCCACATTCAACTTCCGCGGCGCGCCGATGTTGTGTTTCGCGCGTTCGATCGTCAGGTCGATGTTGTGAACGAAGCCGATGCGCAGGCCGGCATCGATCTTGGTCCACGGCCACCAAACGCTCGGCGCCGGATACAAGGTCGGATTCCCGCGAAATCGGTTCGTGAGTCCGCTGACGCGCAGCGCCGGCTGAATCGATTGCAGAAAGCCGAGGATGGTCGTGATCTTGTATCCGGTTTCGACTTCGTAGCCCTGGCGCTGCAAACCGGCGATCGCCTGCTTCGTGAACTGAGCGATGAGGGTCAGCGCGTGCCACTCGCTGTAAACACGCGCGCCGTACTCCTCTTTCGTGCGGCCGTGAATCGGAAGCCCCTGATCGACGGGCCCGAGGAGCAGGTCGAGGTCGGGACCGTAGAACGTGCCGTCGAGTCTTTGCTCATCGGCGGACATCGTTCGCCGATAGTGAAAAGCGATCGCATCGAAGCCCATCGTCTGCGCCGCGTTCTGCCAGCGATAGCCGAGTCCCTGGCCAAACTGCATATGGTCCGTCTCGAAAAACACACTCTCCACTTCGGCGTTGTAGAGAATCGGGAATCCCGACTTGATCCGCGGATCGGGATTCGGATGCGCGACCGGATCGAGCGACGGCGTTCCGTTGTCGCCGGCCAACGCATTCGGGTCGCGGAAGAACAGCGGATTGCCGTTGGAGAGCTGCAGTCGCCAGTAGAGGTTGCGCCCGACGCTGCCACCCGTCATGAGCTGCGTGTCTTCCATGCGGTTGAACGCGGTGGCGGCGAGTCCGTAGCTCTCGAGAAGCCGGATCGGCTGGCGCTCCATCTTCGGGGCCTTGCCGATCTGCACAAAGAACGATGTGCGTTCGGGACGATCGAGAAACTCCGGTTTTTCGCCGGCGCGGACCCAGAGCTCGTCGGCGTCCGTCATGCGATCGGTGGTCGTCGGATTGCGCCGGTACTTGTCGATCGCGTGGATCTGCGCGTGCGCAGCGAACCATTTCCCGTACTTCGCGTCGAGTCGCAGCTGGAGAACGCTCAGCTCGATGTGGTTCCCGGCGTCAGGCGTTTCTTCGAATCCGAATTTCTGACCGATGGGAAGAAACGAGGCGGGAAACGGGAACTTGAGTTGAAACGCTTCGTGGTTGCTATCGCGGAAGTTCGCGCGGATTTCGAGACGATCCGTGAAGCTCCAGGCGGGAGGGGCGTCCTGCGCGAACACTGCGCTCGCGACGAGCACCCCGACCACCCCGAAACTCGCAATCTTCAACTCCGATCATTCTAGCAAGCCGCTAGTCGACGCGGCGTAGGAGTGTGCCGGACCGCGTGTCGTCCAGTCGGCGTTCCCTTCGCGAAATGAACGCTTCGTCGAACGCGACCTGCACGATCGCCGCAACCGGCACCGCCAGGATCGCTCCCACAATTCCGAGCAGCGCCGCGCCCATCATGAACGCGATAAAGATCGCCAGCGGCGAGATCGATACCTTGCGCGACATCACCCGCGGCGCGATGAACAGATTCTCGAGCTTCTGCGCGACGAGCGCGAAGATCAGCATCGCCCAGAACTGCCA
>DASVHS010000161.1:0-5957 GCA_036382495.1 Thermoanaerobaculia bacterium
GTGATGAGGGAAACGATCACGAACGAACGGTTCACGATTGATACCTCCTCTGAATTCGTTGAGCGAATGAGTATACCCTTGCGCTCGATGCGTCCCGCGCAGCGACTCGACGGCATCGAGCTGTCGCTGATCCGCCAGATCAACGCACTGGCGACACCGCTCTCCGTCAACCTCGGCATCGGCGAGCCGAACTTCGAGCCGGACGAAACGCTGCGCGAGATGGCGCGCCGGGCCACGGCGGTTCCCTGGCGTTATTCGCCGAACCCCGGACATCTCTCGCTGCGGAAAAAGATCGCGGAGGGCACGAGCTACGACGCGAAGAGCGAAGTCTGCGTGACGGCGGGAACCGAGGAAGCGCTGTACGCGATCTTTCAGGCGTATGTGAATCCCGGCGACGAAGTCCTCGTGCCCAATCCGGGTTTCATCTCTTACGCGACGGTTGCGAAGTTGTGCGGTGCGACGCCGGTTCCTTACGAGCTCGAGCCGCCCGACTGGACGCTCGACGTGAGCAAACTTCGATTCACATCGAAGACGAAACTCGTCGTCGTGAACTCACCGTCGAATCCGCTCGGTGCCGTCGTCGACGACAAAACGCTGACAGCGATCGCGCGCGCGGCCGAGAAACACGATGCGCTGGTCGTCAGCGACGAGGTGTACCGCGAGCTGTGGTTCGAGTCGCCGCCGCCGTCGATGAGCGGCCGCTCACGGAACGCGATCATCGTCAACGGCATGTCGAAGTCGCATTCGATGACCGGACTGCGCATGGGATGGATCCTCGCGCGCGAAGACGTGATGAAGCCGATCGTCACCGCGCATCAGTACATCGCCACGTGCGCATCCGTGTTTTCGCAGGCGCTTGCGGAGATGATCCTCCAGGACGCCGATTGGAACGCGGACTGGCTCAACAACGTCCGCGCGCAACTGCGCACGCAACGCGATACGGCCCTGCATTCGATCGAGCGTGAGCTCGAGGCCAGGATCCCGCCGCCGGCCGGCGCGTTTTACGCGTTTGTGCCCGTTCCCTCGTGCGACACGCTCACCTTTGCAAAGACGCTCGCCTCGGACGGAGCCGTTCTGGTCATCCCGGGCATCGCTTTCGGAACCGCCGGCCAGGGCTTCGTCCGCATCTCGTTCGCTGCCTCGATCGAGCAGATCGGGAGCGGCATCGAACGTATGGGCCGGTGGCTGCGGGCGGCCGGGCAATAGCTCGCGTGTCCGAAACTTGCAAACGCTGACCTCGCGTCAAGTTAACATTCCGTGAGAGAGATGGCACTGAAGGCACAACGGGCAGAGGAGAAGGTTCCGGCCGCACCACCGCAACGCGAGTCCGTTGCTGCGTCCGAGGTGTCGCTGTATCGCAGTGTGCAGAGGATAAGGCAGGAGCATGGTCTCGAGAATCTCGGCATCTCGTTTTACGACGCCGAGACGACGATCCAGTGGTCCTACAACGCCGACCACTACTTTCACGCCGCGTCGACGATGAAGCTCGCCGTGCTCCTGGGAGTGTTCCGGCAGATCGATCGCGGCGAGCTCAGTCTCGACGCTCCCGTCCACATCCGCAACCGCTTCACCAGCATCGTCAACCAGGAGCCGTTCATGCTCGACCTCGGCCGCGATGCCGATCCGGACGTGTATGGCCATCTCGGCAGAACGCTGACCGTGCGCGAGCTCGCGTACTGGATGATCACGAAGTCGAGCAATCTCGCCACGAACCTTCTCGTCGACGTCGTCGGGATCCCGACGATCCAGCAGGCGCTCGACGAGCTGGAGATCGACGGCGTGCGAGTGCTGCGCGGCGTTGAGGATCAGGCCGCGTTTCAGGCGGGGCTGAACAACGAAGTCACCGCGAACGGGTTGCTCAAGATGCTCCGCCTGATCGCGGACGGAAAGGCATACTCACAGAAGGCGTGCCAGGACATGCTGAACATCATGCTCGAGCAGCAGTACCGCAGCGGCATTCCGGCGGGCCTGCCGAAAGCGGCGCGGGTCGCGCACAAGACCGGCAACATCTCCACGGTCCACCACGACGCCGGAATCGTTTATCTGGAAGGACGGAAGCCGTACGTGCTCGTGATCCTCACGCAGTTCACTGCCGAAACCGGTCGAGGGACCGCCGTCGCGGAAGTGTCGCGCGACATCTTCAACGCACTCGCCGGTACAAACTATGAGTCGCAGTCCTGAGACTCAACTTCTAAAAGTCGTCGACGCATTCGATCTCGATGATGAGCTGCGGTCGGTGCTGCGGCCCGGCGAGATGGTCCGCGACGAAAAGGGGCGCCGTCACCGGCTCCCGCGCTACTTTTACGAAGTCGAATCGCATGAAGCGGCCAGGACGATCAAGATCACGCAGCACTTCGGGCTGAACGAGTTCACGCTCGTCGATCTGAAAGAGGCGCCGCGGCTCCAGCAGTTTCCGCGCTACGTTCCCTGTGCGGTGCGGCTTCTGGCGTTCTACCTCGAGCACTTCCGCGTCGCGGCCGGCGCCTCCGTTCACATCGCCGTCAACGGCTCCTATCGCTCGCCGGCCCACAAGTTGTCGACGAACGCCACTCCGCACATGTGGGGAACGGCCGCGGACATCTACCGCATCGGGACGAACATCCTCAAAACGAAAGAGCTGATCGAGAAGTTCAATGAAGTCGCGGAAGATTTGAGCGAGGACATCTCGGTGTTGCCCTACGGTCACACGACCGGCGTGAACGCCGACGATCACGTCCACGTCGACCTTGGCTACATCACGTTGGTTCCGAAGGAAATCAGCGAGGATCGAATGGAGCAGCCGCAGGAGAATCGTCCGCGGTTCGCATTCGAGGAGCGGCGCGGGCGGGAGCGCCGGGGTCCCCTCTCTGCGCCCGAGCCCGCTTCCAAAACCGAGTCATCCTGAGCCGCGGAGACGGCGAGGGATGACAAGAGGTGACATTTCCGGTGGCGTTCACCCGGCCTGCCGTTTGCTTAGGCTGCTTCAGCAGTCAGTTCCGCCATCCGAGTCCCCGGAAAACGCATGCCGCTTCAGGACACAAAAGACGATCTCCGCTCCGAAAGGCTACCGAGAGCCCGCACGACGCTCCAGATGCCTGTCATCGGCATGGAGTCGGAGTTCAATGTGTGGCTCGACGAGGTCGAGATCGATCCCAAGCCGTTCTGGAAGCATCCGGGGGCGTTCATCGACCGACCGCTGCTGCCGCGCGAGAAGTCTTCGTTGCAACTGCCGACCGGCGGCGCGGTCTATTTCGACCGCGGAGTCATCGAAGTTGTCACTCCCGTGATCGAGCTCGCTCCGAACAGCACGGCCCGGATGGTGCGCAATCTCTGGGAGCAGATCGAATTCGTCCGCGATCAGCTTACGAAGTGGGAGAAGGCGAACGGGCACGCCGTCCGGCTGAAGGGATACAGCAGTCACTACAACATCTCCTACGAGATTCCGAAGCGGCAACAGACGAAGGCACGCAACGAAAAAGCGCTGGCGCTGCTGCTCACGTACATCCTCCCGGTGCCGGTGTTGATCGTTGCGTCGAATCGCCGATCGACCGGCGTGGGCGTCCGGCCGCGCGGCGCCCGCATCGAAGTGACGGTCGACTTCACGCCCGATCCCGGCTTGATGATCGCGGCGGCAACGTTGATCGTCGGCATCGTCCGCGAAGTGATGACGTGGCCGACATACGACCTGTCCATTCTCAAACGGATGCGTGTCCCTGTAGTCGCCGGCGTCGTTCCGGGGAAACACACGACGCGCAAGGGATGGCTGACGAAAGATTTTCATTACCCGCAGAGCCCGTTCACGTCGGACGTCAATGCGCCGATCTGGACGGACCAGTTCGGCGAGAAGATGTCGCTTCGCGAAATGGCGCGCCGCACGGCGTGGTATTTCCGAAAATCGATCCGCAAGTTCTCCGACCCGTTCAGCTTCCGACTTTTGTTTGCGATTCTGAGCGGGCGCGCACCGTCACTTCTCGATCTCGTGGATCGTCCGACGGCGTACGAGGACGTTGGACATCTTTGCCAGTGGGGAAGCGTCATTCACGAACTGAAGGACTACCACGCGGAGATGGATCTGCTGCGAGGCAGGCACGCGTGGAGCGGGCAGTCGATCGATGAATACGTCACCGCACGCGATCGCGAACGGGAGCGGCAGATCGCAGAGATGGCGAACGTCCGTTCGTTCGAGCCGCGCGAGCGCGCACTGCGCGAGCAGGTCACGAAGAAGGCCAAGCAGATCTCGTTGATGGACGAGGGCGAAGCGCGGCCCGTCGTCGCGCCGCCGGGAACGCGCAGGCCGAAGGCCGCGCTCTCGCGCCGCCGCGGCGATACGCCGGGCAAGCTGGTGCCGCCGCGGAACGGCCAATTCGTCGACCGGCGCGGCATGTCGCTCGTCAACGGCAAACCTCCTCGCGAGCGCCGCAGGAAAACCGATCGCAGGAAAAACGCTTATGCCGTTCCGTTCCCCGATCGCCGTCTGACACGGTCCGCGTACGAGCAGGTGTTCCTCAAGCTCGTATCGGGCGGCAGGCTGAAGATGGGCCGCAACACGTACACGCCGATCGGCATGAAGGGCTGGTACCACGCCGTCTTCCGTCGCGACTCCGACGGAGCTGAGCGGATGCTGACGATCGATCAGCTGCTCAAGAAGATGAACGACTGGACGTAATCCAGTTTAGCGCGCCGGCGGCGGCGTCAGCTCGGCAGTCTGACTCTGCAGCCGATCCGAAAACTGCTGCTGGAAATTGCGGACGTTCGACACGTACTTCTTCGTCTCCTGGAACGGCGGAACGCCGCCGAAACGCCGCACGTTGCCTTCGCCGGCGTTGTACGCGGCGATGACTTTGGTCTCGTTACCGTTGAACTGGTCCTGCAGATAGCGAAGGTACTTCGCGCCCGCCATGATGTTCTGCGCGGGATTCATGAGGTTCGTCGCACCCATCCAGCGTCCTGTCTTCGGGACGATCTGCATGAGGCCCTGCGCGCCCATGCTCGAACGCGCGGTCGGTTTGAACTTCGACTCCTGTTGAATGACTGCGGCCACCAGCTCGGGACTGAGATTGTTCTTCATCGCCTCGCTGTAGATGATCGAGCCGAACGGAACTTCCTTCGCGAAGAACTTCGCCTTCGCATCTTCCGCGACCTGCAGGAGTTGCTGCGGGGCCTGGGCGATCGCCACCGGGGCTGCGGCAACCGCCGCCAGCGGAAGTTTCGCGGCCTGCTGAACACCCTGCTCCACGCCCTTCGCGACCATGCCCACGCCGCCCGCAACCTGGTTCGCGATGCTTTGCGCGGTTTTCAAATCGCCCGAGATCCCGTCAACCATGGCACCCGCCGCGGATTTCGTATCCGGCTCGGGAGCGCGCGGACCGGTCTCCGTGACCTTTTCCTTGGAATCGTGGATCATCAGCGGCGCGCCGATGCCGCCTACAGCCAGGGAGGCGCCTAGAGCCCAGGTGATGTACTTCTTTCGCAGGCTCGAGCGGCGCGGCTTGACCTTCTGGACCTCCTGTCGCAGCTGCGATCTGTCGAACCCGTCGAGGAACCGCTCTCGATAGGGGCGCGTCATTTTCAGCTCAGCCATGAGTCTCCTCCTGCTGCAACCAAATTATTTGCAAGGTAGAGACCACAAATCGGCCGATCTAAGTATTTGACGGGAATAGTTTTATCGTGCCACGCTTCTGCGTGGCCGCGGGCTTCAGCCCGCAGTGGTTAGCAGGCTCAACCAGGGATCGTAAAACACACGGTCGTGCCCTCTCCGAGCGTCGAATCAACGGTGAGCTTCCCACCGTACTCTTCGATCACGCGCTTCGCGAGGAAGAGCCCATAGCCGGGTCCGCCTCCCCGCTGCTTGTCGAGCTTGCTCATACCGCCGAGCTCGAAGACCTGCTGCACATAGCGCGGGTCGATTCCGATTCCGTTATCGCGCACGCAGAATCGAAGGCCGTCACCGTCGCCCGAGGTCTCGATCACCATCTGCC
>DASVHS010000162.1:0-2433 GCA_036382495.1 Thermoanaerobaculia bacterium
ACTGACGGCTGCGCTACGATAGTGTGCGATGTCCGCACTCGACGAGCGACGCCTGCCCGCTGCCACGACGCGACCTGAAGTTCCGAACGACCTCGGATTCGGCGCTGTCGTCACGCGCGAGAGCCGGCGGCGGTTCCTCAACCGCGACGGCACGTTCAACGTCCGCCGCGAAGGCCTCGACTTCTGGCAGTCGCTGTCCGCGTATCACTACCTCCTCACGATCACCTGGCCGAAGTTCCTCGGATTGGTGTCGGTCGGTTACATCGCCACGAACGCCGTCTTCGCGCTGACGTACGTGATGGCCGGTGCGCACGCGCTCACAGGATTCGAGTCCGAGGCGGAGCCGCTGCGGTTCGTGAACGCGTTTTTCTTCAGCGTGCACACTCTGGCTACGATCGGTTACGGGAACATCGCGCCGGTCAACATGGCCGCGAACGTGATCGTCACGATCGAGTCGCTCATCGGATTGCTGGGATTCGCGACGATCGGCGGCCTCGTGTTCGCACGCTTCGCCCGGCCGACGGCGATCATCATGTTCAGCAAGAACGCGATCATCGCGCCGTATCGGGACATCAGGGCGCTCATGTTCCGCGTCGTCAATCAGAAGAACAATCAGATCGTCGAGCTCGAGGCCAAGGTGATTCTCAGCCGAAAAAAAGCCGGCGGAACGGCCGATCGCGAATTCATCTCGCTCGCGCTGGAGCGGGACCACGTCGACTTCTTTCCGCTGGCCTGGACGATCGTTCATCCGATCGACAAGGACAGTCCGTTCTACGGCGAGGCCGAGACCACGTTCGGCAAGTGCGGCGCGGAAGTGATGGTCCTGCTGAACGGATTCGACGAGACGTTCTCGCAGACGGTGCACACGCGGTCGTCGTACAAGGGCGACGAGATCATCTGGGGCGCAAAGTTCAAGAGCATGTTCAATCCGCCCACCGACGATGGGGTCGTGAGCGTGAACATCCGCCGCCTCAGCGAGTACGAGCGCGTTTCCATCCCGAACAGAATCGAGTGACTGTCGCTGCATTTCTCCTCGCCCTGATTGCGATTCTCCTGGCGGCGAAGCTGTGCGGCGCGATCGCGGAACGCCTCCATCAGCCGGCCGTCCTGGGCGAGTTGATCGGCGGCGTCATTGTCGGTGTCTCGGGTTTGCGGCTGGTCGACCCGCACGACCCGACCATTCATCTCCTCGCCGAGCTCGGGGTGATCCTGCTGCTGTTCCTCATCGGACTGGAGACCGACCTCGGGCGATTGTTGTCGGTCGGTGGATCCGCGGCGGCCGTCGCGATCGTCGGGGTCGCGCTCCCGTTCGCCGGCGGTGTGGCGTTCGGGCACATTCTCGGTTTCCCGGTGATGGTGTCGGTCTTTCTCGGCGCGTCATTGACGGCGACATCGGTCGGCATCACCGCGCGCGTGCTGTCGGACCTCGGGCACCTTCACGACGATGAGTCGCAGGTGATCCTGGGCGCGGCGGTGGTCGACGACATCATCGGACTCGTGATTCTCACGATCGTCAGCACGCTCGCGGGTGGTGGAGAGGTCAGCTTCGCCGGCATCGCCCGCCTTGTCGTGATCGCGTTCGGATTCGTGTTTCTGGCGATCGTCACGGGCTCGTATCTGGCGCCGCCCCTGATCCGGCTGATCGAGCGCATCCGGATCTCTCGCGGGCTGTTCTTTGCGTCGCTCATCTTCGCTCTCGCTCTTGCGTACGTCGCGGACCGGGCCGGCTCCGCGGTGATCATCGGCTCGTTCGCCGCGGGACTCGTCCTCGCTCGCTCGGGGAAGGGAAGAGAGATCGAGCGCGAGGTTCATGGCGTCGCGCAGTTCTTCGTTCCGATTTTCTTCATCGTCGTCGGCGCCTCGATCGATCTCGCGGCGCTCAACACACGGTTTGTACTGATCGGTCTCGGCCTGGCGCTGATTGGCATCATCGGCAAAGTACTCGCGGGAGTGTTCGTTCCGCGACGCGGACTGAGGCGCCTCGTCATCGGCGTCGGAATGATTCCTCGCGGCGAGGTCGGTTTGATCTTCGCGCAGGTGGGCCTGGCGACGAGTCTTCTGAGCAGCGGTTTGTACACCGCGGTCGCGCTGATGGTCATGGTGACGACGCTCGTGGCTCCACCGATCCTGGCGCGATTGCTCGAAGCGCGCACCCCGGATGGACTCCACGGCGAATCCGATTACGTCATGGATTCGCCGCTCGACTCGAAGTGATTTATCATTCTCCCTCCAGCCCAAACAGGAGGAGGAGTCCCTGTGTTCTCATGTGTCCAGACGTGTGTTCGTTTCGCTTCTGCTTGTGGTTGTGATGGCCGTACCCGCGTTCGCGCGCGGAAAGAAAACGTCGAGTACCGAACCCGGCACCTACAAGGAATGGGGTCCGAACATCGACGAGCTCGAGATCGTGAAGAAGTTCCACGCTGCCGATTACAA
>DASVHS010000163.1:0-2124 GCA_036382495.1 Thermoanaerobaculia bacterium
GCGCGTCCGCTCTTCGGCCACGGTCATTCGGTCACCGCCCGGAATCGCGCGTGCAGAAAAAACAGTCCGACAATTGCGGCGATCATTACGAGCGTGATGAAGAAGAACGTCATCGTCGCGTCATGGATGAAGAGGTCTCCGATGAACAAAGTGGTTACCGCGATCACGGCGTAGACATACGCGTAGATCACGAATGCTTCCTGCCTCTTCCTGAAGCCGTAAGCGATCACCAGCACTGCCATGACGATGACCAGCAACACGCCGACCGGTCGCGTGTCGTCGTGGAACGTGAGGATCAAGCCTCCCCAGAGCGCGAGGTTTGCGATGAAGTGATCGAAGACCCGTTCGAACTGCGGGCGCGGATTGGCGAACCGCCATGCGCCGACGACCGCGGCGCACGCGAACGCGCGCATCGATGTAGCGAAGCTATCCGTGAAAAACGTGTCGATGTTGCGCTCGATGCCGAACCATGACGCCAGCGCAGCGATCGAAAGCGAAAGAACCGCGGCGGAGTCGAAGTAATACGCAGTCACGCAATGGATGAACGCGAGCACGAGGAAGTGCGCTGTCCATTCGTTGCCGAGGAGGTGGAACTGGTGTTCGATGTAGCCGAGGTCGGCGCTGAGAAGGAGCGCGCCGAGCAGGAGAACGAATTCGGAGTGAACGGTGGCGCGGCGCCACACGCAGTACGCGTAACACGCCAGCGACGCCGCACCGACTACGACGGCGATCGCGACCGGTCCGATGCGATCGAGGTTGTGCGAGAGGATGATGCCGGCGCCGGTCACGATCAGCATCACGCCCACCCACGCCATCATGCGCACCTCGGCGTATACCGAGATCGTGTCGCGGCGCTCCTGCGCGATCAGCGGCGCGGCAGCGACGGCGGTGATTCGTCCCGCATCGCGGAGCTGAACGAGCTCCGGCTCGAGGTTGAGCATTGGTTCATTGTCGCCGGTATGTCATCCCGAGCGTGAGCGAGGGACCCGGGTGGGTAGGGAGGCCGGACCACCCTCCACATAGGGTCCCTCGCTCACGCTCGGGATGACATGGGGGTGCTCGGCTCTGCCGCTCCCTCCTAAATCACATACGCGACTGCGAATCCGATCTGCGCGGCCATCATCATTAGATACATGTGCCGCCACGACGGGTGGTTCTCCGTCGACGTGAGCTCGTCGGGATTGCGCACGATCAGCCAGACCGTGTAGACGCCCCACGCCGCAAGCGCAAATCCGAGGATCGTCAGTGCCCGGTGATTGCCGGTCAGGATGCCGGTGGCGGCGCCGACCGGCATCAGCAGCCACGGAAAGATGAAGAACGGCGCGATCATCCACGCGGCGCGGCGCACGCCGAACACGATCGGCAGCGTGCGGCAACCGCCGGCGCGATCGCCTTCGATGTCGCTGAAGTCTTTCGTCGACGCCGCGCCGAGGAGGAAGAACATGAAGATGGCGCCGATGAACCAGGGTTCGGCGACGGTCGCGCTCGCGACCATCGTCCAGCCGGCGACCTTCAGCAGGCATCCGCGCGGGATCGCGATCGTCAGGTTCGCGCCGATCGGATGCGCTTTCGTGCGCCCAAACGCAGGCACCGAGTAGATGAACGTCGACAGGAAAGCGGCGAGATAGATGTAGAACGTCTCGTGCGCGGTCAACGGCGAAAAGAACTTTGCGGACCAGGATGTGTACGGATAGACGACGACCCACCACGTCGGAATCAGCCCAAGCGCGTACATGATCCAGGTGAAGATCCACGCGTCACGCACCGACACCTCGCCGGTGACGATCGGCCGCTTCGGTTTGTTGATGCGATCGATCTCGAGGTCGTAAATCTGATTCAGCGCGTTGTTCGCCGCATTCAGAAACGACGCGCACAACGAGCCGAGGGTGACGGCGAGGATAACGGACGCGGTGAGTTGGCGGTGAGGGTCAGGATTGTGCGCCGACCCGAATGCGCAGACGGCACCGGAGATGATGCCGAACACCGGGGGCAGCAGCGTGAACGGACGCGCGAGAGTGACGTAGCGGCGCAACCGCTTCAACTTACCACGCGGTCGAGCGTCGAGAGCAGCGTGTCCACATCGTAAGGCTTCAGCAGAAACGCGACGTTGCGACGCGCCAGGAA
>DASVHS010000164.1:0-7634 GCA_036382495.1 Thermoanaerobaculia bacterium
CGCTGCCATTTCGAAGGAAGCGTGTCCGCTCGGACTCGCTCCGACGGCGTCGACGACAGCAACGCTCGCTCTCGGCGACGCGCTGGCGATGGCGCTGCTTCTTCGAAAAGGGTTCAAGGAAGAAGACTTCGCGTTTCTGCATCCCGGCGGAAAGCTCGGCAAGCGATTCCTTCGCGTTCGCGATCTGATGCACAGCGGCGCCGACACTCCTGTCGTTACGATGACGACGTCGATGCACGACGTGATCTACGAGATGTCGAAGAAGGGATTCGGCATCACCGCCGTCGTCGACGATCAGAATCAGTTGCGCGGCGTGATTTCCGACGGCGACCTGCGCCGCCTCCTGCAGAAAGACGAAGCGATTCTGCGCAAGACCGCGGCCGACTCGATCAAGGGCAAGCCGGTCACGATCAGCGGCGACGAGCTCGCTTCGGCGGCACTCGAGATCATGGAACAGCGCAAGATCACATCGCTGTTCATCGCCGATGACGATTCGCGCGTGCAGGGTATTATTCACCTCCACGATCTCTGGGGACTCGAACTCTTCTGATGAATTCGGATTCGAAAGCGGTGCTCCGGTATCGGGACGGACGGACGGAGCGCGTCGATCTCGCGCCCATCGATCACGCGCGCGAGGTCTTCACCGTCACGCACGAGGACGGCACGACCGGCGAGATTCAGTACACCGAGTTGAAGGCCATCTTTTTTCCGCACAAGGACGGCGCTCCGCCGGAGAAGGCCGATGGCAGCACGATCGCGGTCGAGTTCAGCGATGGCGAGGTCATCCGTGGACTCGCGCATTACAACCCGGAGCGCAACGGATTTTTCCTCTTCCCACTCGACCGGAGCAAAAACGACCGCGTCTATGTTGTGAACTCCGCGATTGTCTCGATCGAAGTCGAGCGTCTCTGATCGCCAAGAGGGAAATTGCGAAGACCAGCTGTGGCATGTCTGACAATCCTTGTGTGGCTGCTGGCTTCAGCCAGCAGTGCAGCTGAAATCGATCTTGCCGCGGTCGCGGTCAGCGGATCCGAAGCACAGTTCACGCACAGCTTCACGCCGAAGGGGTTCAAGTCGCCGCAGATCGAGAGCGGCTCGGTGATCTTCGGCAAACTCCCGGCAATGCGGTGGACGTATGCGAAGCCGGAACAGAAGACATTCGTGTTCGACGGAACGCGATCGTGGTTCTACGTGCCCGCGGACAAGCAGGTCACCGTCGCCGACATCGACGATCAGCGGAAGCGTGACCTGCCGTTCCTGCTCGTCGGTGATCAAGCGGCGCGCGAGCGCCACTTTGCCGTTCGCGAAGAACGTCGCGGCGGTCAGATCATGACGACACTGCAGCCGCGCGACGCCGCCAGCCTGGTTCGAACGGTCACCGTCACTTCGAACGCGTCGTCGCATCTCATCGAATCGATCGACTACACCGACCGCGACGGCAATCGCACGCTGTTCACCTTCTCCGGTTATCATCCGGCCCGCGTGTCCGCCGACACGTTCAATTTTGCCGTACCGGCCGGAGTGCAGGTCGTCCGCGGCGATTAGGAGCGAGTCCCATGCCTCAGGATTTTTCATTCGACGTCGTGTCCGAGACGGACATGCAGGAAGTCGCGAACGCGATTCAGCAGGCGCAGAAAGAGCTGGCCCAGCGGTTCGATTTCAAAGGCAGCAAGAGTGAGATCGAGCTGGTCAAAGACGAGCTCACGCTCGTCAGCGACGACGAGACGAAACTCAAGAGCCTGAAGGACATCGTCGAGGGGAAGCTCTTGAAGCGCAAGGTGTCGCTCAAGGCGCTCGAGTACGGAAAGCTCGAAGACTCGGCGCTCGGTACCGTGCGGCAGAAGGCCAAGATCGTGAAGGGCATCGAGAGCGAGAAAGCGAAGGCGATCGTCAAGGCGATCAAGGATGCGAAGCTCAAGGTGCAGGCTTCAATTCAGGGCGAGCAGGTCCGCGTCGTGGGACGCAGCAAGGACGATTTGCAGAAGGCCATCGCCATCATCAAACAGAACGACTTCGGCATTCCGCTGCAGTTCACGAACTTCCGTGGTTGAGAGCCGGGACAGCGATCGTTTATCCTTCGACCCGTGACCGTTCCAATCCAGGAGCAGATCTCTCGCGCTGAGCGGCTCATCGAGCCGATCGCGCCCAAGCTGCTCCTCGTCGACGAAGAGCTGCACCGCAACTTCCAGAGCCAGATCAAAACGATCGGCGACGTCGGCGACCACATCCTCGGCGGCGGCGGAAAACGGCTCCGCCCTGCCCTGCTGCTGCTCGTCTCGAAGATGCTGCGATACGAGGGCCACCGCGACGTGGTCTACGGCGCGGTCGTGGAGCTCATTCACACGGCCACCCTCGTGCACGACGACATCATCGACGAGGCGGCGATCCGCCGCGGGCGTACATCGATCAACTATCGGTGGGGCAACCAGCTCACCGTTCTCGTCGGCGACTACATCTTCATGCATTCGATGAGCATGGCCCTCGGCGAAGGCAACCTCGACATCCTGCGCCTGCTCTCGAACGTCACGATCCGTATGATCGAGGGCGAAATTCTCGGGCTCGAGCAAAACGGACGCGCCGACCTGTCGCTCGAGGACTACTTCGACATCGTCAGCCGCAAGACCGCGGCGCTGTTCGGCGCGTGCTGCCGCATCCCGGGCTATCTCGTCGATCTTCCCGAGCCCCAGGCCGCCGCACTCTTCAACTACGGCAAGAACCTCGGCATCTGCTTCCAGGTCATCGACGACCTGCTCGACTTCACCTCGAGCACCGAAGTGCTGGGCAAACCGGCGCTGTCGGACCTCAAGGAAGGCAAGCTGACGCTTCCGCTCATCCTGACGATCCCGCACGCGACGAAGAGCGAGCGCGAGACGATCGAGCGCGTCGCGGCGACCAAGTCGTTCGACGGAATGAACCCACGCGACATCATCGACATCGTCGATCGGTACGGCGCTCTGGATGAAGCGCGGGAGATCGCACGCGACTACGCGCAGCGCGCGCGCACCGCGCTGGAGCCGTTCCCGAAGTCACCGGCACGCGAAGCGCTGGAGTTGGCCCTTGAGTTCGTCCTGGAGAGAGACCGCTAACCAGGCTCTTGCGTCCACCGCCTGTCTCAGGAAGTTTTCCCATTCCAGGGCAGGTCGCCGGCCGCACGATGTTAGAGTCAGACGAACCACGGGGGTGCTTATGCTTTTCCGCCGGCTTTTTTCGTTACTTGCCCTGGTCACGGTCTGTTTGTGCTCCGCGGTCAGCGTTCTTGCCGCAACAGCAGCCCCCGAGCGACGCCTCGTGTTCACCGAGGCCGCCTGGCCTCGAAGTGCCAGCCGCTCCGTTTCTTATGAGCGTCGCACCGATCCATCAGGGCAAATCTACATTGCCTCAGTCATCCGGCAGGGCTCAAGAAAGGCCGAAGTCTCAATCACGCCGACGGAGATTGTGTTCGACGATGGATACGCGATTCGTCGCAACGTAGAGATGGATTCGCCGGAGATGGTCTCGTGGCCTCAATCACCTTATCGAGAACACGTCGAGACTCTCACTGCCTTCAGTCCAAACCACGAGAAGAGCGCTACGATGCGGATTCGTCTGACTTATCCGATCCCGGTCGTCACGGGAAGGCGGGAGTTCGCTCAACTCCTTCACGCGAGCGCCTCGTTCAGGCTTCTCGCCGGGCGTCCCTACGGCGAGGACAGTCGCCGCTTCGTCAAGCGAGAAGGGGGGGTCGACGACTTCCTCGACAATGGTTCGAGTTTCCTCTGCGCGGCGGTCAACCTGATCGAGGGGGAATCGACGTGGACCATCTTGAGCGGCCAGTCCCTTGTTTACTATGGCCGCGACTTCGCGAAAGCGCTTTCCAAAGAGTAGCGCCGACTTACCCTACGACAGCATTTCCATGATCTCCGACATGGCTGCGCGCGCCTTCTCGCGAATCGGTTCCTGATCGCGCTTCACCGTCAGCCGGATCACCTTGTTGTACTGCTCGATCGCCTGCGTGTAGTCGCGGAGGCAACGGTGATAGACCTCTCCCTTGCAGAGCTTGGCCTCCACGTTGCCCGGGTCGAGCTCGATGATCTTGTTGAGGAAGATCAGAGCGGTGTCGTGCTTGCCTTCCTCCATGGCCATCTTGTAGCGGAGGCGGTAGAGCGCGATCAACTCGGCCTTGCGCGGATCGATCCATGCGCCAGGCAGGTACGTCAGCAACGCATTGATGAGGCGGTTTTTCTGTGGAGGACCGGAGCGCTTCACCTGCAGTTGCGGCCGCATTTCTTCACACCCTCCCAGTCGGTGACGCTTCTCGAGTCCATCCTACGACGGACCGCCGTTATCGTCAATAGGTTGACTACCCGCCGAGGAGGCCGCGGAGACGCTTTTTCCAGGTGGCCGGACCGAGGTTGGCGTGAACGGCGGTGAGCAAACGCCTGCCGAGCCACTCCCTGAGCTCGAGCGCGAACGGGCCGGGCTCGAAAAACTCGGACTGCGCCTCCTCGCCCATCCAGTGCTTCTCGTAGATCGCCGCCGCGTCCGGCCTGGTCAGGTAGACCTTGTTTCCGCCGATGAAGATCGGCACGAATGCGTCCGGCCTCGTGGTCAGGAAGTTGTAGAAGCCCTCGCTGACGCCGGGCCAGTTCGCGTTGAACACGTCATCGACGGCAAGCACGCCGTCCGGCATCACCGCCCGATCCGCCGTGACGAGATCCGCAAACACATCCTCGGCACGACGGCCGCCGTCGATGTGAAAGAAGCGGCATTTCGTCGTCGTCTCGTCCGCGGTCAGCGATGCGGAACGCTTCGAGAAAATACTGAGCCGTTCCGGCGGGATCTCCGTGAAACGGCGGACGTTCGCGAGAAAGACGTCGCGGCCTCCGTCATCCTCGAAGACGTCGCAGACGCCGACCGTCTCCTCGATGCTGGCCGCACGGGCGAAAAACATCGCGGTCTTGCCGTGATGCGCGCCGACCTCGAACAGATTGCCGCTGATGTTCTCGCGGCTCTGGATCTCGTCGAACATCGCGATCGCATAGGCGTCGATGGGAAAGAACCAGCCCTCCACCTTGCCGGTCGCGTCGAGATACTCCGCCACCTCGGGTTTCTTCATCGCCTGATCATGTACCATTTCCTTGTGCACACCGCCGTTTACCCCGGCTCGTTCGATCCGCTGACGAACGGTCACCTCGACATCATTCGTCGCGGCACTCGCCTGTTCGATCGGATCCTCGTCGCAGTGCTCGAGAACGAGGGCAAGGCCCCGCTGTTCTCGGTCGCCGAACGGATGGAGCTGATCGCGCAGTGCATCGAGAAGATCCCCGGCGTCGAAGTGCACTCGTTCTCCGGACTGCTCGTCGACTTCATGCATCGCAAGGGCGCGAACGTCGTCGTCCGCGGCATCCGCGCGGTATCCGACTACGAGTACGAGCTGCAGATGGCGCTGATGAACCGCGAGCTCAGCGCGAACGTGGAGACGATCTTCATGCTTCCGGCGGTCGAATACACCTACGTTTCCTCACGTCTCGTGAAGGAAGTTTTTCGACTCGGCGGAGACATCTCCCGGCTCGTTCCGCCGGCCGTGCTGGAGTCGCTGCGCGCAAGACTGCCCGTCGCGGTCACCTAGGGAACCTAGCCCTCTTTCGGATCGAAGACGTCGCGCAGCCGATCGCCGATCAGGTTGAACGCCGCGACCGTCAGAAAAATCGCGACGCCGGGGAACACGACCAGCCACCACGCGAACTCGATGTAGTCCTTCGCGATCGCGAGGATGCTGCCCCACGATGCAGTCGGAAACGCGACGCCGAATCCGAGAAACGAAAGCGCGGACTCGGTGAGAATCGCCGACGCCACGCCGAAGCTCGCCGACACGATCACCGGCGCGAGCGCGTTCGGCAGAAGGTGGCGGAAGATGATGCGCGAGTCTCCCGCACCGCTGGCGCGAGCAGCCAACGCGTACTCGAGCTCACGGATCCTCAGAAACTCCGCGCGCACAAACCTCGCCTCGGTCGTCCACGACGTCAGCGCGAGCGCGATGAGAATCGTATAGATGGACGGACGAAACAACGCCACGATGCCGAGGACGAGGAAGAGGAAGGGAAAGCAGAGGACGACTTCGATGAGGCGCGAAACGATCCAGTCGGCGGCACCGCCGTAGTAACCGGCCAGCGCGCCGAGAAGCGATCCGATGATCAGCGACAGCGCCGTCGCCGAATATCCGACGAGGAGCGACACCCGCGAGCCGTGAATCATTCGTGTCAGGACATCGCGACCGAGGTTGTCGGTGCCGAACGGATGCTGCGTACTCGGCGGTTGAAGGTGCGCGTTGAGCTCGATCGCATCGGGCGAGCCGGCGGTAAGCATCGGCGCCGCGGCGGCGATGATCGTGATCAGCACGACGTAAGCGACCGCGAGCGTCGCCAGTTTGCTGCGGCGAAAGCGCTGCCACGCAGTCCGTCTCATCGATCGGCCTCGAGACGCACGCGCGGATCGGCAGCGGCGTAAAGGAGATCCGCGACGAGCATCGAGAGCAGTGTGACGATCGACGTCACGACGGTCAGCGCCATGATCGTCGGGTAGTCGCGGGCGCGGATCGAGTCGAAGTACAACATGCCGATGCCGTCCCACTGAAAGACCTCTTCGACGATGACGCTGCTCGAGATCAGGTACGGCACCGTGAGCCCGATGAGCGTGATGATCGGCAGCAGCGCGTTTCGAAACGCGTGGCGCCACATCACGGCGCCCTCCCCCACTCCCTTCGCGCGCGCCGTGGTGACGAAATCCTGGCGGATCACTTCGCTCACGGCCGATCGTGAGTACCTCGCAAAGATTGCAAGCTGACCGTAGGCGAGCGTGATCACCGGCAGCAGCAGATGGCGCATGCGATCGAGCAGCTGGCCGGCGCGGGTCATGTCCGCGTAGCCGTCAGACGTCTCGCCGAAGAGCGGCAGCCAGCCCAGCCGGATCGAGAAGAGATCCATGAGCAGCAGCGCGACCCAGAACGTCGGCAGCGAATACAAGAGAAAGAACGAGATCGCGGAGCCGCGATCGAACAGACGTCCGCTGCGTGATGCGCTCCACAATCCGACCGGGATACCGATCGCGGCAGCGACGATGAACGCGATGACGTTCAGCAGCAACGTTCGCGGCAACTTGTCGCTGATGACCGTGGTCACAGGCTGGTGAGCCGTGACCGAACGGCCAAAGTCGAACGTGAGGATGCCTTTGAGCCAGTACGCGTATTGCCGCGGCAACGGCTCGTCGAGATGAAACTCGTGCCGCATCGCCTCCATCGCCGCGGCGCTCGACGACGTGATCGCGCCACGGCCGACGTAATACTGGATGGGATCGCCCGGCGCGACGTGGATCAATGCGAACGTGGCGATGGTGATCCCGATGAACGTCAGCAGCGCGTACAGAAGGCGGCGGACGATATAGACGAGCATTACCCGCTGTTCTGCGGCCGCAACGTCGACTTCGCGCCGGCGATCCACCAGTCGAGCTCACCGGGATACCAGATGAACAGACCGAATCCCTTGCCGTCCTTCACGCCGCGCACACGGCGGTTCACCGCCCACTTGATCGACGGCTGATTGACCCACGTGTAAGGCTGATCATCGGCGAGGATCACCTGCAGCTGCCTGTAGTACTGC
>DASVHS010000165.1:0-6825 GCA_036382495.1 Thermoanaerobaculia bacterium
AGATGGGAGTGGGCGTCAACCTTGCCGCCGGCGCGGTCGGTGCCGTGGTCGCCGTGGTCCTGACACGTCTCGTCAGCGGTGAAATGTTCGCCGGCTACGTGATGAGCACGCTCGTCTCGACGGCAGGTGCAGTCGGCGGCGTCTTCGCCAAAGTTCAGATCATGAAGCCGAAGCCGAAACCGGTTCCCGTCCGCGCACGCGTCCGCCGCTAGAAAGTGATCGCAGAGCGCGGATCGCAGAGCGCAGGAAAACCAGAGACTCCTGCGATCCGCGATCTGCGATCTAGCTTGCTCTGCGGCGGCCGATCATGTCGAAGCCGACCGCAGCGACGAGCACAGCACCTTTGATGATGTACTGAGTCGCATTCTCAACGCTGAGCAGTGACATGCCGTTGTCCAGGCTGGCCATGATCAGCGCGCCGAGCATCGCTCCGGACACGGTGCCCCGTCCGCCCATCAGACTCGTTCCGCCGATCACACAGGCGGCGATCGCGTCGAGCTCCATCAGAGTTCCCGCGTCCGGCGATGCGCTGCCGACGCGTCCTGTGTGCAGGAGCGACGCGATCCCCACGAGCGCGCCGAGGAGTGAGAACGCCGCGAGGATGTATCGGCGTGAGTTGATCCCGGATAGCCGCGCCGCCTCGGGATTACTGCCGATCGCGTAGAGATATCGCCCGAACGTCGTGTTGCGCGTGAGGAACGAGCCGGCTGCCGCCACCGCCAGAAGAATGATGACCGGCAGCGGTATGCCACCCTGATCGTTCATCTCCCACGTGAACACCGCGATCAGCACGCAGGGAACGATGATGCGAACCGCCATCGCAAACGAACTGGCAACCGGCAATCCGAATCGGCGCCGCGCGCGATTGCTGCTGATCGCGAACCAGATCACGAGCACGATCGCGATTCCCGCCAGCACCACTCCCGACGACGGCGTCAGCAACGCGACGCCGAGGAGCCGGAACACCGGCAGCCGGACCGGGATCGTCTCGCCCTTACTCAAATAGAGGATGACGCCGCGCCACGTCAGCAGACCGCCGAGGGTCACGATGAACGACGGGATGTCGGCGTAGGCGACGAGCGATCCCTGAAACGCGCCGACCACGATTCCGACCAGCATCGCCGAGCAAAGTGACGGAATGAGTCCCCAACCCTGGGTCATCGCGGCGATCCCGCCGGCGAGTCCGAGGATCGAGCCGACCGACAGGTCGATCTGCCTCGCGACGATGACGAGCAGCATCCCCACCGCGAGCACACCGGTCACCGACATCTGCTTGAGCAGGTTGGCCATGTTCACGGGATGCAGGAAGAGGCCGTACGGATAGAGCTCGCTGCGCGTGCTCCACTGGAAGTACAGCCAGATCGCGATCAGCGCGAACACCATCGTGTATGCGCGCAACGCCGACGTGGGAATGCGCCATCGGCCGACGCGTGTCTCGCCGAGCTCCGGAGCGATGGCAGCGGCTTCGTTCTGTTCTGTCATGCAGCGTGTCCTGTCGCCGCGGCCATCACCGACTCCGCCGTGGCGTCCTCGCGCCGGAAGACACTTGCGGCGCGACCTTCATGAAGCACGAGAATCCGATCGGAAAGACTCAACACCTCCGGCAGCTCCGACGAGACGAGCACGATCGCCAGTCCCTCAGCTGCCAGACGATTGATCTGCGTGTAGATCTCCTGCTTCGCGCCGATGTCGATGCCGCGCGTCGGCTCATCGAGGAACAGGACCTTCGGGTTCGTCAGCAGCCATTTCGCGAGCACGACTTTCTGCTGGTTGCCGCCCGACAGCGTTCCGGCAATCGTGAACACCGAGTTTGCCTTGATGCGCAGTTCCTTCATCGACTTCTCCCCCGCCGCCGTTTCGGCGGAGACGTTCGTGATCATGTGACCGGACAGCCTCTTGAGCGCCGCGAGCGTGATATTGCCCACGATCGTCTGATCGAGAAGCAGTCCGAACCGCTTGCGATCTTCCGTCACGAAGCCGAGGCCCGCGTGAATCGCGTCGGAAGGGTGATTGATCCGGATCGGAGAGCCTCCCACGAAAAATTCGCCGGCGAGGCGGCCCGGGTGCGCGCCGAAAATCGCCATCATGAGGTCGCTGCGTCCCGCGCCGACGAGACCGGCGACGCCGAGAACTTCACCGCGGCGGACCGACAAGCTGACGTCGTCGACGAGCAGCTTGCCGGGCACGTTCGGATCTTCGACCGTGACACCGCGCGCTTCAAATGCGACTTCCGCCGGGTTTCGCTTCACGCTCGGAAAGATTTCAGAAACCTCGCGGCCGACCATGCGGGCGATGACTCGCGGCGTGTCGAGCGCCTTCGTCAAATCGGTGCTGACCGTCCGTCCGTCGCGCAACACGGTGACTCGATCCGACAGCCGGAACACTTCCCCGAGCTTGTGCGAGATGTACACGATCCCCGCCCCTCTCGCTCGCAAACGGTCGAGGATCGCGAACAGGATCTCCCCTTCCGTGTCGGTCAGCGCAGCAGTCGGCTCGTCGAGGACGAGAATGCGCGCATCGCGCGACAACGCTTTTGCGATCTCGACGAGATGCTGTTGCCCGATGCCCAGAAACCCGACGGGCATGTGCGGCTCGAGGTTGAGATGCAGCTCGTTGATGAACGTCTGGGCACGGCTGTAGAGCTCGGACGATTGAATGATGCCGAACCGGCGCGGCTCGCGGCCGAGAAAAATGTTTTCGGCGATCGAGAATTCGGGAACGAGCGACAGCTCCTGGTGCACCACGGCGATGCCGGCCGCCTCCGCATCGCGAACGCCGGCGAAGCGACGCGGCGCGCCATCGACGAGAATCTCCCCTTCATACGAGCCGGCGGGATAAACGCCGCCGACGATTTTCATCAGCGTCGACTTGCCCGCGCCGTTTTCCCCGACGAGCGCGTGAATCTCGCCGGCGCGAACATCGAACGAGACGTCGTCGAGCGCGCGAACGCCCGGAAACGTCTTCGAGATCGCCCGCATCTCGAGCAAGGCTGCCGTGGACCGGGGACCGGGAACCGAAGATTGGCTCAATGTCCGTAGACGTCTGCGTGTGTCTGGTAACCGTCTTTGATGATCGTCTGATCGACG
Source organism: Thermoanaerobaculia bacterium (assembly GCA_036382495.1). Lineage (GTDB taxonomy): Bacteria > Acidobacteriota > Thermoanaerobaculia > Gp7-AA8 > Gp7-AA8 > DASVHS01. The sequence continues at coordinate 3,087 of DASVHS010000165.1, forward strand.
TTGCTCTTGTCGACGACGACCGGCTCGAAGAGGATCGCCGGAACGTCCTTCCTGCCGTTGTTGATCTTGTCCTTTGTGGCCACGGCTTCGTGATGCGCGAGTTTCACCGCCGCGTCGACGGCTCCAAACGCGAGCGGCTGAATCGGTTTGTACACGGTCATGGTCTGGGTGCCGTGAACGATGCGTTGCACGGCGTCCTTCTGGGCGTCCTGACCGGTGACGAGGACCTTGCCGGCGAGACCGGCCGCTTCGAGCGCGGAGATCGCGCCGCCGGCGGTGCCGTCGTTCGATGCGACGATCGCGTTGATCTTGTTGCCGGTCTTCGTCAGCGCGTCTTCGGTGAGACGCAGCGCCTCTTCAGCCTTCCACTCGCGCGCAAACTGGTCGGAGATGATCTTGATGTCGCCTCGCTTGATCGCGGGGGCGAGCACGGTCATCTGCCCTTTGCGCAGCAGCAGCGCGTTGAAGTCGGTGGGTGATCCGCCGATGAGCAGGTAGTTGCCTTTCGGCACGTGCTTCAGCGCGTACTGGGCCTGCATCTCCCCCATCCGCTCGACCTGATGCGACATGTAGAGGTCGACATCGGAATTGCGGATCAGGCGGTCGTACGCGATCACCGGTACTCCGTGACGGTGCGCGGCTTCGACGATCGACGCGGCGATCTCGCCGTTGTGCGGCGCGACGATCATGACGTCGACGCCCTTCGTGAGCATGTTGTCGGCCTGCTTCGTCTGCACGGCGTCGTCGCCGTTCGCGACCTGGACGTCGAGCACGGCACCGACTTCCTTCGCACGCTGCTCGACGAGCTGCTTGTCACGCTGCCATCGCTCTTCTTTGAGCGTGTCCATCGAGAAGCCGATACGTACCGGACCGGTGTGCGGCGCGTTCGTCGAACCGGTGGTGGCAGTTTCCGGAGGCGCGTTGACACAGCCGCCAAGGACCAGCGCAAGCACTAGCAGTTTCTTCATGAACTGGCTCTTGTATCAGATGTCGGAGTGCGTCGGCAAAGCCGCCGCTTTCTTATATCGTTACGACATGTATGTCATTGCCGCGCTGCTGTTCGCCGCCTCCGTGCAGATTCATCCCGAAATCTGGCCGGCACTGAAGCCGCCGCCGCGCGACGCGAAGATCGAGAAGGCCATCGACGAGCTGATGCGCAAGATGACGCTCGAGGAAAAAGTCGCACAGGTCATCCAGCCCGCGATCTCGAACGTCACGCCGGAAGACGTCCGGCAGTATCACTTCGGTTCGATTCTCAATGGTGGTGGCGGATGGCCGGGCGACGTCCACAAAGTGACGGCGAAGGACTGGCTCGCGAAAGCGGACGCGTTTTACGACGCATCGATGGATACCTCGACCGGCAAGCAGGCCATCCCGGTCATCTGGGGCGCCGATGCCGTGCACGGACACAACAACGTCGTCGGCGCGACGCTCTTTCCGCACAACATCGGACTCGGCGCGACACGCGATGCGGCGCTGGTGAAGCGCATCGGCGAGATCACCGCAGATGAGATGGCCGTGACCGGTCTCGACTGGGACTTCTTTCCCAACGTCTCGGTCGTTCGCGACGATCGCTGGGGTCGCACCTACGAAAGCTACTCCGAAGATCCGTCGGTGGTCCGGAAGCTCGGCGCGTCATTCATCACCGGCCTTCAATCCCACCACATCATCGCCACCGCCAAACACTTCCTCGGCGACGGCGGAACGAACGGCGGAAAAGATCAGGGCGACAACCTGTCGACCGAAGAACAGCTGCGCGACATTCACGCGGCCGGTTATGCCGGCGCGCTGAACGCGGGCGTGCAGACGATCATGGTTTCGTACAACAGCTGGCACGGACAGAAGATGCACGACAACGGCGCGCTGTTGACCGACGTGCTGAAGAAGCGCATGGGCTTCGACGGATTTCTGGTCGGCGACTGGAATGGACACGGCCAGGTTCCGGGCTGCACGAACGCGAGTTGTCCGCAGTCGTTCAATGCCGGACTGGACATGTTCATGGTGCCGGAGGATTGGAAAGCGCTGTATGCGAACACGCTCGCGCAGGTGCGGTCCGGTGAGATCAGGGAGTCGAGGCTCGATGATGCCGTCCGCCGCATTCTTCGCGTGAAGATGCGCGCGGGACTGTTCACGGAAGGTAAACCGTCGCAGCGTCCACTGGCCGGGAAGATGAACCGGTTCGGATCGGCGGCACATCGCGATGTGGCGCGTCGCGCCGTCGCGGAATCGCTCGTGCTGCTGAAGAACAACGGCGGCGTGCTGCCAATCGCACCGAAGAAAAATGTCCTTGTCGCCGGAGACGGCGCAGACAGCATCGCGAAGGCGACCGGTGGCTGGACGTTGTCATGGCAGGGGAACGACAACAACAACGCGGATTTCCCCGGCGCGACATCGATCTGGCAAGGCGTCCGACAGCGTGTGGAATCGAACGGCGGACAGGCGACGCTGAGCGTCGACGGCTCTTTCACGCAGAAGCCTGATGTCGCGGTCGTCGTCTACGGTGAAGATCCTTACGCGGAGTTCCAGGGTGACCGTCGCACGCTGATTTACTCCGATCCTGCGCGACTGGCGATGCTGCAGCGATTCAAGGATGCCGGTGTTCCAGTCGTCTCGGTCTTCCTGTCGGGCCGGCCCCTCTGGGTCAATCCGTTTCTGAATGCGTCGGATGCGTTCGTCGCGGCCTGGCTGCCGGGCACAGAAGGCGCTGGCATCGCTGACGTGCTGTTTGGCGCGCACGATTTCCATGGAAAGTTGTCGTTCTCGTGGCCGAAGCTTCCGACGCAAATCGTGAATCGCGGCGACGACCCATACGATCCGCTGTTTGCGTTCGGCTATGGATTGACGTTCAAAGACCACGTCAACGCTCCGCAACTTCCCGTCGACACCGGTGACATCGACACCAGCGAAGGCGGCGCGTATTTCACGCGCGGGGCCGATGTCGCACCCTGGACGATGAGCGCGACCGGCGGCGCGGCGATGGAGCGAGAAGGACAGGAATCGCGGCTGATTCGCTGGACGGGGGCAGGAATGCTGTCGATGTCCACTGCACAACCGGTCGATCTCACCCGCGAGTCGAACGCGAATCTCGCGCTGTCGATCGATCTCGCCGTGCGGACAGCGCCCACCGGTCCGGTCACCCTTTCAATCGGCGCCGCATCGCTCGACATCACCTCGCTGATTCGCGACCTTCCGATCGGCGAGTGGCGAACAATCCGCGTCCGGCTCCGGTGCTTCCCGACCGACATGAGCCGCATCAACACATTCGCGCTGGCGGCCGACGGCCCGTTTGCAGCGAGCATCTCCGACGTCAAGCTTGTGGCCGCGACTGAGTCGCCGTGCCCGAAGGGATCCTCATGAAACGTGTGCAGAGGTGGGTCGTGGGGGCCGGGCAACGTCAATTCGCGAACCGCGGCGAGTGACGCCCGCTCGCCGCGGTTGCATGTAAAAGACCGTCATTTCGCCGAAAACGTCGTCGAGAACGTATTTCCGCTGCCGTTGTGCTCGAGCGTATTGTTGACACGCGACGAAATCGCGCCGCCGCCAGTCTGCTCGACGCCGATGGTGCAATTCGTAATCGTGGAGTTGGAAACGCGGACAACCGCTGCAAACTGATTAGCCGCCACTCCCGCGAGAATTCCTCGGTTGTTGCCGGATGCCCGACAGCGCTCCAGGATCATGTCGACAGCGGTGCCAGTGCTTTGTGCAACAAAGCCGGTGCCGGTGTTGTTGAACGCCGCCG
>DASVHS010000166.1:0-3540 GCA_036382495.1 Thermoanaerobaculia bacterium
GGCGCTCGACCAGGCGCGAAAGTGGATTGAAGCGCAGGGCGGTGACGCGAAGATCGTCGACGATTACAAACTTCTGCCGCAGCCGCGCGAGACCATCGAAGTCCGCGCGCCGCGAAGCGGTTTCATCACCGCGATCGACACCTATCAGGCCGGCATGTTCACCGTCGACCTCGGCGCCGGACGCAAGAAGGCCGACGACAAAATCGATTACGCCGCCGGAGTCATGTTCGACCGCAGGACGGGCGACGAAGTTCGAAGCGGCGAGACAATCGCACGCATCCAGCTCGGACAAGCGAAGCGCGATGCCGCAGAGCTTCGTCAGCGATTTCTCGCATTCGTGAAAATCGGTGACGCGAAACCGGAAGAACGCCCGCTCGTCCACGAACACCTGCGATAACAGGCGCGGCTATACTCGCGCCTTCGAAAAGGAGAAAGAAATGTCGAAGAGAATCCTTGTGCTCATCATTGCCCTCATCCTCGTCGCCGCGGTTTCGTTCGGTGCCGCGAAGACGTATCAGGTCACCGGCCCGGTCCTCGAAGTGACGCCGACGATGATCGCCGTCCAGAAAGGCGCCGATCGCTGGGAAATCGCGCGCGATGCAGGAACGAAAGTCACAGGCGATCTCAAAGTCGGCTCGAAGGTCACGATCGAATACCGCATGACCGCGACTGCCGTGACTGTGAAAGACGCAGCAGCAAAACCGGCGAAGAAGAAGTAATCCAAGGACCGCGGACCTTTGAAACGAGCCATCGTCATCGTCTGTGACTCGCTGGGCGTCGGAGAGCTGCCCGACGCCCGCGACTTTGGCGACGAAGGCTCCAACACGCTCGGCCACGTCCTTCGCGATCAGAAACCCAACCTGCCGACGTTGTCGCGACTCGGGCTTCTGCACACGCTTCCGCAGCCGGCGACTTCGGTGAAACCCGAGAGCGCGTGGGGTCGGATGGCCGAGGTGAGTGCGGGGAAAGATACGACGACGGGGCACTGGGAGATGATGGGTCTCATCGTCGAACACCCGTTTCGCACGTACCCGAATGGATTTCCGCCCGAGATCATCGCGGAGTACGAGCGCAGGATCGGCCGGCGCACGCTCGGAAACAAAGCCGCATCGGGGACCGTGATCCTCGACGAGCTTGGCGAAGAGCACATGCGCACCGGCTCGCCGATCGTTTATACCTCGGCGGATTCGGTGTTCCAGGTCGCGGCGCACGAGGAAGTCATTCCGGTCGAGGAGCTGTGGCGCATCTGCGCGATCGCGCGCGAGTTGATGCGCGGCGAGCACAACATCGGAAGAATCATCGCGCGGCCGTTCATCGGAACGGGCAAAGGTCATTTCAAGCGCACCGCGAATCGAAAAGACTTCACGGTCACGCCGACCGGCGAGACGGCCGTCGAGCGCGTGACGAAATCGGGGAAGCACGTGATCGCTCTCGGGAAGATCGCCGACATTTTCGATCGCGTCGGGATCGGCACGGAGATCAGGACGGAGTCGAATTCCGACGGCATGCGCAAGACGATCGACCTCATCCGCGATTCGCGCGGCGATTTCATCTTCACGAATCTCGTCGACTTCGATTCGAAGTACGGTCATCGAAACGACGCCGCCGGCTACGCGAAGGCGCTGGAGACATTCGACACGGAACTTTCGTCATTGCTCGCGGCGATGCGTGCAGACGATCTGCTGTTCATCACCGCCGACCACGGTTGCGACCCGACCGATGTCTCCACCGATCACACGCGCGAATACGTCCCGCTTCTCATCGCCGGCCCTTCGATCCGCACTGAAAAGCCGCTCGGAACCCGCCCGACTTTCGCTGACCTCGGCGCCACAATCTGCGAGTATCTCGAAGTCTCCGCTCGCGGACTGGCGGGCACGAGCGTCTTGTCCCAACTTGGAGCTCACGAATGAAAAGAATGATTCCTGTCGCAATCCTGGCGTTCGCCGCAATCGCGCCGGCCGCGGACATCCCGGTGCAGCGCGTTGCGGACGACGCGAAAGTCATCGACCGCGTTGCCGAGGCCGCAAAACGAGACCTGCCGCAGGATCTTCTCAAGCGGATTCTCAACGACGACATCGAGTCATTGCGCGGCAAGCGGGGAGACGGGAGCTACGACTACGCGACCTACGAGCGGCTCGAGGCATCGCGTACCGACCAGTCGTTTTCCGTGCCGGTGCCGAAGAATGACTCGCTGTCTCACGTCGACATCAAAGGCTCGTTCGCGTACCGCGTGATCATCGATGTGCCGTCACGCCGGATGCTGGTGACGAAGAACCGGCGGGTCTTCATCGATCACGTCGAGATCGAATTCATCCCGATGACTTCCTCGGCCACGCAACGGCAGACTGTGAAAGTCGAAGCGTGGATGGAGCCGGGAGAGACGAAAAACGTCGACTTCCCGGAGGTGGCGCGTCAGGTGACCGCACGCGTCTTCGCAAAGGCGGACGAGAAAGCGGGGTACAGCAACATCGTGCTCACGCTCGTCAAGGCGCGGGTCGTCGATAACGCGGACAGTCCCTACGCCGACGCCGTCGCGAGTGCTCGCGCGATGATGCGGGCGGTCGATAACGGTGACATCCCTTCGATCCGGTCGATGGCCGCCCGGATGCACGCCGATCTGGAGACGAAAGTGGCTGCGGCGGCGGTGCAGACGGTCGATGTCGTCGCTCCAAGGACGCAGACCGCGCCTGTAACAACACCGGTGGCTCAATCCACACCCGGTGTCGATTTGTACCAGGACCTGCTGTCGGTTGAAGATCTTCTTACCGGATCTGAGCTCGAAAAACGGGAGGGATTGGACCGTTTGCACCAGCTTGTGCGACGTCTCCGACCGCACTGAAACCTCACAAAATGCGCGACTTCGCGGTGATCGAGGTCACGCTGAACCCACCACTCCTGAGTGAGGAGCCATCACATCCTACGGTTTGACCGGGTAGGATCGGTAGCGTAGAATGCCTGTCCCTCAGTAGTAGCCTGTCGATTTTTCCGAAAGGAGTTTCGATTTGTCAGCAATCAAACTTGGATTCAAAGTCGGCGAGAAGCTCGTATATCCCAACCACGGGGTCACCGTTGTTGAGCAGATCGGCGAGTCGCCGGTCTTCGGTACAGATGACACGTATTACCACCTCAGGCTTCTTGCGAATAACTCGCGCCTGATGGTGCCGATCGGCAACATCGATCGCGTTGGGCTTCGCCGTCTTTACCAGCAGAAGGAGATCAAAGGTCTTCTGAGCCTGCTGGAAGAGCGCGTGGCCAAGAGCCACACCGACTGGAAGGGTCGGTATCGCGAGAACCTGGAGAAGATGAAGACCGGCCGTCTCGAAGACGTCGCCGAGGTTCTGAAGAACCTCAACGAAGTCTCCAAGAAGAAGAGCCTGTCGTTCCGGGAGAAGAAGATGTATGACCGGGCCAAGTACCTGCTCGTCTCGGAAGTGGCGATCGTCAAGGGCATCCCGGAGCTTGAAGCGGAGAAGGTGATCGAGAAAGCTCTCGACAAGTCGCTGAACCCGCTCGTGACTTCCGGCCACTAGGCCACAGAAA
>DASVHS010000167.1:0-2186 GCA_036382495.1 Thermoanaerobaculia bacterium
TCACCGCTGACAAAGCCGCGGCTAGTGGCGCCGACTCGAATTCGGCCAAGACCCCGCCTTGGCAACACTAGGCCCGAGGCCCGAGGCCCTAGGCCTTAGGAGTTTCGAGATTGCGTAAGAGGCCGTTGATCAGACGACAGACTTCTTGCGTACGCGCGATCAGTCGGTTCCCTTCGTCCTGCGGGATGAATTTCTGGCGAACAGCGACTTCGATCTCCGTCTCGAGTTCCTGCGCCGATCCGCGTGCCTCGCGGTAGAAGTGCCGCTGGTCTGCGAGCGTGTAGCGCCCGCGACCCTCTGCGATATCCGAAGGAATCGCGATGGCTGCTTTCCGCATCTGTTGGCTCAGACAGAACAGTTCAGAACTCGGGAACGCCCGAACGGCGACATAAATCGCGTCGACAAGATCCATCGCCTTCTGCCACGCAATAAGAGTTCGAAATGAACTCATAGGATGGATGTGAGAGCCGCAGAAGAGCGGTCAGGTGGGCAACTGAGTGTACCTCGGCGTGCTCCGAGGGCCTAAGGCCTAGGGCCTAGGGCCTAGCTCCTTTCCCAAACCCCCGACTTGCCGCCCGACTTGCGCATGAGCTGGATGGACTCGATCACGATGGCTTTCTCGGCGCTCTTGCACATGTCGTAGATCGTCAGGGCGGCGATCGCGCAGGCGGTCATCGCTTCGATCTCCACTCCGGTCTTGCCTTCGCAGCGGACGATGGACACGACTTCGATCGTGCCGCTGGGCTGGTCGATGTCGAACGTCACGTCGATCGAGCTGATCGCGATCGGATGCGTGAGCGGGATCAGCGCCGACGTCTGTTTGGCGCCGAGGACGCCGGCGACTTTGGCGGTGGTGAGGACGTCGCCTTTGGGAAGCGCGCGCTCGATCAGCTTCTGCAGCGTCTTCGGCGACATCCGCACTTTGGCCATGGCCACGGCTTCGCGCCGCGTCGGCTGCTTCGAGTCGACGTCGACCATGGAGATGCCACCGGTCTCGTCGAGATGAGAAAACTTTGAATCGCTCATCGCATCCTCTCTGCCTCCGCGAGCTGCGCGGGCGTGTTCACGTTCATCAGCGGCTCGCCCTTGAAGCGGGCGCGCAGGCTTGCCTCGTCGACGAACTCGGTCTCGACGTCGTCGGCCAGTCCATGGAGATCGTACTGCCCGGATTCGATGCGCTCGGCGATCGGCACGGAGACACATGTGCGATATCCGGCGCACAGCACCTGCGGCACGAGGTCCCACACCGGCACGAGCATCGACGCATTGGACTTCTCGAACCGCGATCGCAGGAACGACAGCACGTCGCTGCGGATCAAGGCGTAGTCGACGGCGAGAATGAAGCATGGTCCAGGCGCATCGACGAGCGCACGCGCGACGCCGAACACCGGCGCCTCCGTCTCGTGCTCGTCTTCGAAGATCGTCGGGATCGACAGCGACGGACCGTCATGACGTTCGACAGCGATCACGCGATCAAACACCGGTGATGCAGCCGCGACAACCTGCGCGAGGAACAGCTCCGCCTTCGATCGCCCCATGCGCGTCGAGCGCCCGCCGGTCAGCACGTAGCAGTTCACGATAGGCCGTAGGTTAGCATCGGGAGCGGTGGCCAGCCGCGTAAGTGTCGTGATCGCAGCGCTCAACGACGAGGCGTGGATCGCCGCGGCCGTCGATTCCGCATTCGGGGCGGGCATGGCGGATGTGATCGTCAGCGACGGCGGCAGCGCGGATCGGACGCGCGAGATCGCAGCGGCTCACCGGGCGCGCGTCATCACATCGCTGCCGATGCGCTCACGGCAATTCAACATCGGCGCAAAAGAAGCGCGACACGACACGATCGTCTTCCTGCACGCCGACACGACGCTGCCGCCGGGCGCGGCCGATGCCGTCTCCGCGGCGCTGCAGCGCTTCGAGTTTGGCGGCTTTCGCATTTCATTCGCCGAAAATGTTCTGAAATTGCGAGTGGCCGCGTCGATGATCAACTTGAGAACGCGGATCACCCGCTGCCCGTGGGGCGATCAGGCGCAGTTCATCCGTCGCGCAATATTTCTTCGAGACGGCGGCTATCGCGAGATCCCGCTGATGGAAGACTACGAGCTGGCGACGCGGATGAAGCGCAATGCGACGATCCTTCCGCTCGCCGTCACCACATCGGGCCGCCGGTTTCTCGAAAAGGGAGTGCTGCG
>DASVHS010000168.1:0-10763 GCA_036382495.1 Thermoanaerobaculia bacterium
GTCCAGTACGACTGCTCGCCGACGAGATATCGCGGATACGCGCCGCGCGGCGCGTCTTTTGCGACGTTCGACCAGAAATCATTTTCCGTGGGCGCCCACGAGGGCGGTTCGACGATGACGTCGCCCACGAGACCACCCTGAATCGTGACGGTTCGCGCTTCGGCATCGGGCAGCCAGACGAACCGCGACGTCTTCATAACGTTCTGGCGGACTCCGTCGAGCAGCACGGCGAAATCGCGCGGCCGCGTTTTCCAGTGAATCACCAGACCGCCGAGCTCGCGCTTCATGCCGAGGTCGATTTTCGATGTCGAGAACGGAATCGGAACGTCGGCGATGACCGGCAACGGCTCGACGATCGGATCGGTGAACCACACCGTTCCCCTGCCGCCGCTGCCAGCGGTGACGACGATCTCGATCGATTCGACGTGCGTCAGGTTCTCACTGTGTTTCGGTCCCCACGCGAACTCGATCTGGCGCTTCTTCGTTTTCAGCGGCGTCCATTCCCGCGGAAACTCGAAGTTGCGCCTATTTTTCCACCAGACGTTCTCGCCACCCGGCTCGATCAGTTTCAACTCGAGGTTCTCCGCCGGCGCGTCGCCACGAATGCGGAACACGATCTGATAGTTCGCCGGAAGGTCGAGATTCACCTGCGCGCGCGCGATCGCATAGCCGCCGTGTCCGTGAAAGTCGACGTCGAGCCGGTTCGCGTCGCCCTCGCGTGACAGATGCATCTCGACGCCGTCGGCCGGGTGAGGCGTCCAGTCGGCGGCGCCAACGCCGAGCGCCGCGCACGCGAGAAGAAAAAACATTCAGCCCTTCACGCTGCCGGCCATGATGCCGGCGATGTAGTAACGCTGCAGCGCGATGAAGACGGCGAGAACTGGAAGAACGGTCAGCACCGAGCTGGCCATCATCAGCTCAGCGTCCTGCACGTGCTCGCCGACCAGGTTCGCGATCGCGACAGGCAGCGTGTAGTGACGCTGATCGGACAGAACGATCAGTGGCCACATGAAGTCGTTCCATGTCGACATGAACATGAACGTCGCCAGCGTTGCCAGAATCGGCTTCGCGAGCGGCAGCACGACCGACCAGTAGATCCGCCACTCGCTCGCGCCGTCGATGCGCGCGGCTTCGAGCAGCTCCTGCGGAATCGAAAGCATGAACTGGCGGATGAGGAAGATCCCGAACACGGTGACCATCGACGGGATGATCGCGCCCCAGTACGTGTTGACGAGGTGGAGCTGCTTCATGATCAGGAACAGCGGAAGCATTCCGACCTGCGGCGGCACGACCAGCGCGATCAATAGAAGAGCGAAGATCCGATTGCGTCCGCGAAATCGGAGTTTCGCGAACGTGTATCCGGCCATCGAGCCGAAGAGCACCGAGAAGAACGTCACCGCGATGGCGATGAACGCGCTGCTGAAAAACGCGCGGCCGATATTCAGCCTCACGAACAGCAGCCGGTACTGATCGAACGTCGGATGGTGCGGAATCATGTGCGGCGGAAACGCGGTGGCCTCGCCGGTAGTCATGAATGACGCCGACGCCATCCAGAACAGCGGGAAGATCGTGATCGCGGCGCCGGCGATGAGGACCGCGTGAAGAAGGATCGATTTCAGTCGCTGGCTCATCGCTGTCAATGGTTCTTCTGAAGTCGCATCTGAATCACCGTCGCCGCGGCGATCACGAGGAAAAGGATGAACGCGACTGCCGCCGCGTAGCCCATCCGCCAGAATTTGAATCCCTGCTGGTACATGAGCATCACGATGGTGAGCGTCTTGTTGAGTGGCCCGCCGCCCGTCATCACGTATGGCTCGGCGAAGACCTGAAACTGTCCGATCGCGACCACGATCCCGACAAACAGAAACGTCGGACCGAGGAGCGGAAGCGTCACGTGACGGAAGCGGCCCCACGGACCGGCTCCGTCGATCTGCGCCGCCTCGATGAGATCTTCGGGAATGTTCTGCAGTCCGGCGATGAAGATCAGCATCGTGTAGCCGAACTGTTTCCAGATCGCTAGGAGGATGATCGCGAACATCGCGAATCGCGGGTCACCGAGCCAGTCGGGTTGCGGCAGGCCGAGGATCGCCAGGGAACGGTTCAGCAGCCCGTAGCGCGGATGGTAGAGATATTTGAACACGATCGCGACGGCGACGAGCGTCGTGACGACGGGCGCGAAGTAAAGCGTGCGGAAGAACGCCTTGTATCGCGTCATCTTCGCGTTGACGAGCATCGCCGCGGCGAGTGAGCAGAGGACGGTCAGCGGTCCTCCGACGAGCGCGAAGTACATCGTATTGATAAACGCCGTCCAGAAGACCCCGCTGGCGAAGAGCTCGCGATAGTTGCGCACTCCGACGACGCGCAGGTTGTGGATGTCGCCGATCGTGTAGAGATCGAAGTCGGTCAGGCTGAGCGCGAAGCCGGCGATCACCGGCGCGAAAAAGAAAAGCGTGAGCAGCACCGCGGTCGGTGTGAGGAACAGAACGGCTGCGCGCACCTCGCGTTTCACTGCACCTTCTTCCGCGACAGGATCCATCGTCGCTTTTCGAGCAGCTCGTCGGCGCGCTGATCGAGTTGCTTGAGCGCAACCTGCGGCAGCACCTGGCCACGGACGACGGCTTCCTGGCGATCGCTGACGACTGTCGCGATCTGTTCGTATTCAGGAACGCGCGGCATCGGCACAACGCGCTCGAGTTGCTCGCGGAAAGCGGGGAAGTGTTTCTCCGACGTGAGCGCCGGGACTTTCCACGCACTTCTGCGCGCGGGAAGGTCGCCGCTCAATTCGAAGAAACGCACCTGCTGCGCCGGCTCGGACAAAAACTCGATCAGCTTCCTCGCCGCCAGCGCATGCTTCGTCCCTCGGAACGTGACGAGACTCGATCCGCCGGCCATCGAAATTCCGGTCGGCTCACTCGCGTCGCGCGCCGGGAGTGGCGCGGTCGCCCACTTGTCCTGGATCTCCGGAGGAAGACGTTTCTTGAACTCGGCGACGTTCCACGGACCGGTGATGTACATGGTGAAGTCGCCCTGACCGAACTGCTGATAGAGATTCGCGATCTGACTATTGCTTACCGCCGGCGCGAACCCCTGACGAAAAAGATTGATGTAGAAATTGAATGCTCCCGCGAACTGCGGCTGTGCGAACGCGCCGCGCGTGCCGTCGGGAGTCAGAAACGTCGCGTGGTTCGTGAGACCGAGGATGAGGACGGGTTCGTATTCGTTGGTGGGGAGGAGGATTCCCCATCGCGCTTTCTTCTGATCGCGGATTCGCGTCATGACGTCGATCCACTCGCTCCACGTGCGCGGAGCGTGCGGGTATCCGACGCTCGCGAGGATGTCGCTCCGATAGAACAGCACGCGCGTGTCGACGTACCACGGGATCCCGTACAGCGCGCCGTCGACGACGTTCGTCTCCCAGATTCCGGGGAAATAGTCGGTGCGATCGATCGTTCCGCCCTTCGCGGCCAGCGCGCCGAGGTTGTCGAGCGCGTTCATGGCGACGAATTCCGGGATCCACGTGTTGCCCATCTGCGCGACATCCGGAGTTGATTCGCCGACGTACGCGGTGACGAGTTTCTCGTGCGCGGCCGAGAACGGGATCTGTTGCAGCACGACATGAATATCCGGATTTCTCTTCTCGAACTCCGGGATCATTTTCGCGACGACTTCGCCTTCGGAGCCGAGACCCCAGAATTCGAGTTGTTCGCGTTGCTGGGATTTGGAAGAGCATGCGGTGAGGAGAAGGAAAAGGAGCAGGAGGGTCGTCGGTCGTCGGTCGTTGGTCGTGGGGGCTGACCGGACTTCGATCCTCGCAGTAGCCGGTGTGCAGGAAGGCCGCCTTCCCACCATGTCATCCCGAGCGTGAGCGAGGGACCCGGGCGTGAGGGTGGCCGGCCTCCCGAACCACCCAGGTCCCTCGCTCACGCTCGGGATGACATGTTGACGAACGCTCGGCGCGGATGCCCCCACGACCGACGACCTACGACCGACGAGCCTGCTCGTCACAGACCTGCCAGCCATCCGCCCGCAAATCCGGCGCGTTTCAGTCCGCGGATGATGTGCGGGTTCCTGCGCATCGTCTTCCAGATGAGATTTGTGCGGTAGTTCTCGATCATCGCGACGATCGGTCCCTGGTCGATGCCGAGGTAGTCGACGTCGAACCAGCCCGTGCCGGGGACGATGTGGCCGGCCTGCACGTTCGTTTCGATGTTCAGCGTCGGATTGAACGCGTCGAGAAAGCCGTACTGCTGATAGAGCTGCTCGCCGTAAACGCGCTTCATCTCGTTGATCGCCGGCAGCACGATCTCGGGCGCGAATGCGATCGACGACGATGCGGCCGTCGGCGCGAGCGTGCCGTCGTCGATCGTGTATTGCGGCGATGGGCCGCGCGCGGAGTACGTCTTGAACGTGCGCGGCACGCCGTCGATCGTGATTGTGGCGTCGACCGGGCCATCGCACGCGGTCAGTCCCCAGACGTTCTCGCCGTAGCCGCGCCAGTGTCCCGGGTTTGCGATCGCGTATGCGCGCTGCGCGTATGTCGCCCTGCGCGAGTTCTCGAAGTAATCGATCCCTTTTCCGCGCATGTAGTCGTCCTGAATGCCGCGGAAGTCGATCCAGATGTGCGAGTACTGATAGCCGAACAGCGGCGTGAACGTGACGTACTGCTGGCCGTAGTAGTCGTGCCATTCGAACGTCGACGTGTATGCCTGCCATGCCGCGGGATCAATCGGATGCGTCGGCGATCCGAGCGCGAGCACGAGCAGGATCATCGCCTCGTTGTACCCGTGCCAGTCGTAGTCGTGGAGACCGTGCTCCGGAGTCCAGCCCATGCTGACGGCGGGAGGGCGAGCGAGAAAAAACGTCCAGTCGGCGCGCGCATACAGTTGTTCGACCGAATCGCGGATGGCGCGCTCGGTCTCGTTATCGCGGTCGAAGTACGACTCGCAGAACAGAGCGCCGGAGAGGAGAAGCGTCGTATCGATCGTTGAGAGCTCGACATCCTTGAACCGTGCGCCGGTCTTCATGTCGAGGAAGTGATAGTAGAAACCTTTGTACGACGTCGCGTTCGCGACTTCGGGATTGCTCGAGGCGCTCGCAAAAAACTGCAGCGTCGTCAGCACGCGTTGCGCGGCGGCATCGCGTGTGACGTAACCGCGCTCCGCGCCGATGCCGTATGCGGTCAGACCGAAGCCGACCGCGGCGATCGACGAGAACGACGGCGTCGGCCATCGATCGGGAACGAGTCCGTTGTCAGGGTTCGCGGTCTGCCAGAAAAAATCGAACGTGCGCCGCTCGAGGTCGTCGAGCGGCGCGGCGTTGAGCGGTTGTGCCGGCGCGACAGCGCGCCGCTTCGGAGGATCGGCGTTCGCGCACGACACGAGTGTGAAGATCGCGAACACCGCGACGATTTTTCGCATCGAGGAAGGGGGCGCGGGTCGCCGGGTTCTGGGAAACCCAGCGACCCGGCGACCCAGCGACCTGGAAAACTAGAAGTTCACGCGCAAACCGAGTTGCTCACGACGGCCGAGGCTCGCCATGCATCCCGGGTTGCCAAGATTCGGATTGCCGCCCGGACCGATGAACGTGTCGAGGCAGCCGTAGTTCGACCAGTTGAAGGCGTTGAAGATGTCGGCCATGATCTCGACGTTCGAACGGCCCACGACGCCGATGCTCTTGCTGAGCCGGAAGTCGACGTCGCGATAGCCGAATCCCCACGTCTTCGGGGGATAAACGGCGCGATTGAGAACGCCGGTCTTCTCGTGACCGGCAAGGTCAAAGCCCTGCGAGACGTCGGTGACGACGTTCGCCGGACCGGTACCGAGCGTAATCGACGTGCTGAAGAGAATTTCGAACGGAATGCGGAACAGGCCCGTCGCGACGATGTGATCCGGCTCCGAGCCGGGCACCGGATGCCGCGCATATGCGGCAGCACTCGGGAGATCGAGGCTGAACAGATCGTTGCCGTTCTGCAATGCCTTCGCGTGCGTGTAGACGACGTGCACGCCCCATCGCGTCTGGCTCGTGAAAGGACGATCGAGCGAGATGCTCTCGGCGCTGTACCAGAAGCTCTTGCCGACAGGATCGGAGAGGATGACCGCACCGTATCCGGGAGCGAGGGCGGCGCAGCATGTTCCCGTCGCCGAGACCCACGTGATGCCTCGGTAACCACGCACGTTGTTGTAGCTCGCGGACGCAAGCCAGCTCCCGAACGCCTGGCGGAAGCCGACGTCAAACTGATTGGAGTATGGCGGCTTCGTGTTGTTGCTGAGGAGATGGATCTCGGGAGACGTAGCGCCCGACGCGATGAGCGCGTTGAGACCGGCCACGGTCATATCGGCCGGAGCGAAGCAGAGGCCCTGACCGGCGCCGCCGCATGGAGCTCCGGGCGCCGCGAACTCGATGCGGTAAACGGGATACTGCTCGCGGTAGCGCTCGTCGAGCGTCGAGTGGAGGAACAGGCGGGCGTAAAAACGTCCCAATCCGCCGAATGCGACCGATTTGCCGTTTGCAAACAGGTCGTAATTGAGTCCGAACCGCGGCTGAAGCTCGTCCTTGTAGGGTTTGCGCTGGCTGCCGTTCGAGAAGTACTCGTTCGGAATCGTGAACGTCGTTCCGTTTGCCGAGAATGTCTTGCCCTGCAGCGCCGAGACGATGTTCGCGGGAGTGACGAAGTTCTCGTCGAGCATGTGCGACTCGTAATCCCAGCGCAGACCGAGGTTCAGATTGAGGTGCTGATTGACGCTCCAGCGATCCTCTCCAAAGATGCCGTATTCGTTGTTGTTCGTAGCGAGAATCGGATTGCCGAATCCGAAATTGGCTTCGAACGGCTGGCATGCGCTCGAGCCGACATTCGTCGATGTGCAGTTCGAGAACGAGTAACCGTTCGCCGGATCGTTCCTGAACTCGAATTCAGGATTGCCGTTCAGGCTCTTGTTGACGCGATAGCTCATCTTGTCGAAGTTCCCGCCGACCTGGAACGAATGCGTACCGGCGGCCATGAGCGGAGCGAAGCTGTAGTTGTCGCGCAACTCGATGCGACGCTGATCGAACTCCTGCGTGGTGCTGTTGCCGCCGAGCCGGCAGCAGCCCTGGAAGTTGAGACCGACCTGGGTCGGATTGAGCGGCGTCGGATTCCAGCCGTACTTCTGGTAGCTCAGCGAAAGCTCATTGAGCGAGCTGTTGTTGTTCCACTGATCACGCGCCGTCGCGCCGTAGACCCAGTTGCGCAGGTCGGTTGCCGACTGGAACGTGGTGCCACCGCCGAAGTCGCGCGTCTCGTGCTCCCGGCGATAGTTGCCGCTGATGTCAACGAGCTGGTTCGACGCGACCTCCCAGCTCAACTTTCCGAACGCCAGGGTCTGTTTGAACGGGCTCGGGAACGAGCCGGCGTTCGATCCGAACTGGCCCTGGTACTGCGCCGGAATGGCCACCGGGGTCGTCGCGTGTTCGTCGTCGCCTTCGTACGTTACGAAGAAGTTGAGATGGTCCTTCACGATCGGACCGCCCAGGCTGATGCCCGGCTGGATGCGGTGGTACGACGAGTTCGTCGTCAGCGTCGAGTAGTTGAAGTTCTTCGGCGTCGCTGAGACCCATGCTTTCGGCTGATAGAAGCCGAACGCCTGGCCCGTGAACTGATTGCCGCCCGACTTGGTGATGGCGGTGATGATCGCGCTCGATGCGTGATCGTATTGCGCGCTGTAGTTCTGCGTGAGGACGCGGAACTCCTGCACGGCGCTCTGCGGGAAAGGATTGCCGCGGCTCGAGTCCTGGCCCGATGTTCCGCCCTGGAGCACGTCGTTCTTCGTGCTGACGCCGTCGATGAAGATGTTCGTCTGCTCCGCGTCCTGGGCGTCGCCGGCGAACACTTTGCGCGTCGGATCGGCCGAGAGCCGGATTCCGGGCGCCATCGCGGCGAAGTTGAGGAAGTTGCGGTCGTCCTGCGGCAGATTCTCGATCTGCTGCGTCGTGACGTTCGTCGCGATCTCGCTCGTCCGCGTTTCGACAGCCTGGTTGCCGACGACGGTGATCGACTCTCGCAGTACCGTAGTCGTCGACATCTGGACGTTCATGTCGAGGTTCTGCCCGAGGAGGACGGTGACGTCCTGACTGCTGGGCTCGAAGCCCGGCGCGGCGACGACGATGTTGTACGCGCCGGGACGCAGTCCCTCGAGTACGTACGTTCCGTCGGTTCCCGAATGCACCGTTTTCACGAAGCCGGTCTGCGTGTCGACGGCATTGATCTCGGCACCCGCGACCGCGGCCCCCGACGGGTTGAGAACTTTCCCGCGGATCGTGGCGGTGGTCGACTGGGCGCCGGCCGTCACGGCCATCAGCGTCCCGATCACCATCGCGATCAGCGGGAGCGTAAAGCGTTTGTGTTTCCTGATCATGAATCCCCCTTTTCGTTCTGTCGTGTCCTGGTCCGTCCGGCTCCGCAAGACTGCCGGACCATCAAACTGGTTTTGAGCGTTTCGGAACGTTTCGTTTTCGAAGTGTCGAGCAGAAGGTCGAGACTGCGCCGGCCGAGGTCGGCGATCGGAACTTTGACGGACGTCAGGGGAGGAGAAAGGAAACGTGCGATGGGAATATCGTCGAAACCGACGAGGGCGATATCGTCCGGCACGCGCATGCCCGTTTCGTTGAATGCACTGAGCGCGCCGATGGCCATCGCATCGTTCGCCGCAAACATCGCCGTGGGCCGCTGCGAACGGCCGGCGATCTTTTTGGCCGCGTCGTATCCCGAGTCTTCCGTGAAATTACCGGAGAGCTCCAGCGATGATTCGATTTCGGCACCGGCCGCCCGCATGCCGGCGCGATAACCGCGCCGCCGTTGAACGGCATCACCGTTATTTTCAGGACCGCCGGCAAACGCGATGCGCCGATGACCGAGTGCGGCCAGGTGGCGGACAACGGCGCGCGCACCGCCGGCGTTGTCGATCGTGATCGAAGGCCGTCCTTCCACGAGCGCGTTGAGCACAACCACAGGAACGTAATCAGGCAGATCGCGGAGCAGCGTTGTCGCATCGAGATCGGGCGACATCACGATCAGTCCGTCGACTCGCCCGCGCACCGCTCGCAGCACCGCGGACATTTCTTCGCGATCCGAATGCGATCCGGAGACGATCAGATGCAGACCGAGACTTCGCGCCGACACATCGATCCCGCGAATCACTTCGGAGAAGAATTCGCCGTGCAGCTCCGGAAGGACGACGCCGATCGTGCTCGTCTTGCGTGTCGACAGGCTGCGCGCGGCGGCGTGCGGAACGTAGCGCATGCGTTCCGCGACGGCGAGCACGCGCTGATACGTTGCCTCGCGGATCGGACCCTTGTCGTTGAAAACGCGCGAGACCGTCGCGACCGATACTCCGGCGCGCTCGGCGACGTCATGGATGGTCACGGCAGCGGCGTGGCGCCGCTTCGAGTTTCCGCTAGAGTCCGCCTGGCTTCTCATCGTTCCCGATGTAAGCGGATGTAACCGTTTACATTTCGCGATACGCTACTGCTCGATGCCACCAGTGTCAACTCACTTTCCGGCCGATTTCGTCTGGGGCGCGGCCACGTCCGCGTATCAGATTGAAGGTGCGCCGCTCGAAGATGGGGCCGGCCCGAGCTTCTGGCAGCGGTTCAGCCACACACCCGGCCTCATGGCCAGCGGCCACACGGGCGACGTCGCGTGCGATCACTACCATCGCTACGCCGAGGATGTCGCGTTGATGAAGGAGCTGGGGCTCGGCGCGTACCGGTTCAGCATCTCGTGGAGCCGGGTGCTTCCGGAGGGAGTCGGTCGCGTCAACCAGAAGGGGATGGATTTCTATCGCCGGCTCGTCGACGCGTTGCGCAAGAACGGCATCCGCCCGATGGCGACGTTGTATCACTGGGATCTGCCGGAAGCGCTCGACAACCGCGGCGGCTGGCTGAATCGCGACGTCGCGGACTGGTTTGCCGAATACGCGACGGTCGCGTATCGCGCGCTCGATGACACGGTGGAATGGTGGGCAACGCTCAACGAGCCGTGGGTCGTCACCGACGGCGGATATCTCCATGGCGCGCTCGCGCCGGGACACCGCAATCTCTTCGAGACTCCGCTCGCGTCGCACAACCTCATGCGCGCACACGGCGCCGCCGTTTCCGCATATCGCGCGGTGGGGAAACATCAGGTCGGCATCGTCGTGAACCTCGAGCCGAAAGTTCCAGCGTCATCGAGCGCGGAGGACCTCGCCGCGAATGCGCGAGCCGACGCCTACATGAACCGCCAGTATCTCGATCCGATTTTCCGGCGTGCGTATCCACCCGAGTTTCCGGACATGTTCGGCGAGGCCTGGCCCGATTTTCCGGCAAAGGACTTCGACGTCATCGCGCAGCCGATCGATTTCGTCGGCATCAACTATTACAAGCGCGGGATCACGAAGGCGGATCCGTCGACGATCGTCGAGCGCGCCACGCGCGTGAATCTGCCGAACCAGATTTACACGGAGACCGGCTGGGAAGTCTTTCCGAGTGCGCTCACCGACATCCTGGTCTGGTTCAAAAAGCAGTATGGCGATATGCCGATCTACATCACCGAGAACGGCGCGGCGTTTTACGATCCGCCGACGGCGATCGATGGCGTCGTCGACGATCCGCTGCGCGTTTATTACCTGCGCGAGCACATCAAGGCGGTCAGTAGCGCGATCGCGAAGGGCGTCGATGTCCGCGGCTACTTCGTCTGGTCCCTCCTCGACAACCTCGAATGGAGCCTCGGCTTCACGAAGAGGTTCGGCATC
>DASVHS010000169.1:0-2040 GCA_036382495.1 Thermoanaerobaculia bacterium
CCTTGAATCTCTTCCCATCTTCGGCCGTGAAGAGATACGGCTCATCGGGCAGGAAGATCACGTCCGCGTCGACGTCATTCGGATCGTGCGACGGATACCGCTTCTCCGACGCGAAGACGTTCCGCCCGCCCGCGCATTCGATGAGGTTCGAGACATACGTGTCGCCGCCGCACCACATCCACGGGTCTTTCCAGATCGCGCACGCGAACGTGAAATCTCGCCGCGGCATCGACGCGAGCTCGCTCTCGATCTTCTTCACGAATTCCGACGCGCCGTGCATCGCGTCATGCATTTCGCCAAGCGTGACGATCAACGTCTGAACGTCGGCGACAGTCTTCGGCTCGGTCATGAAAACGGGCGCGAACTCTTCGATCGCTCGCGCGTGACGTTCGAGGTTCTCCTCGAAGTTCATGTGGACCAGGTCGGGTTTCAGCGCTCGAATCTGCTCAACTCGCGGATTCTTCGTTCCGCCGACGCGCGGCAAGTCGAGATTCGGCGGAAAGATGCAGAAGTCGGTGATGCCGGCGACGGCGTTACCTGCGCCGATGTCGAACAGAGTCTCTGTCAACGATGGTACGAGGGACACGACGCGCTTCGGCGGCATTCAACCGATCATCTTGCGATACTTCGGATCGAGCGCGTCGATCAGGCCGTCGCCGAGAAAGTTCAGGCCCATCACCGCGAGCATGATGGCGATGCCGGGGAAGATCGCCAGATGATTGGCGAGTCCGAGGTAGCGGCGGCCGGCGGTGAGCATCGCGCCCCATGATGGAGTCGGCGGCTGAACGCCGAGGCCGAGGAACGAGAGTGCGGCTTCGGCGAGGATCGCGCCGGCGAGGCCGAGCGTGGCCATGACGATGACGGGGTTGATCACATTCGGCAGAACGTGCAGCACGATCACGCGCGGCGACCGAGCGCCGAGCGCGCGCGCGGCGGTCACGTACTCCATCTCGCGCACTTTCAGCACCTGCCCGCGGACGAGGCGCGCGTAGCCGACCCAGCCGATCGTCGCCAGCGCCAGGATCACGTTGTTGAGGCTCGGTCCCATCACGGCGACGAGCGCGATCGCGAGCAGAATGCCGGGGAACGCCAGAAGGATGTCGCAGATGCGCATCACGACGAGATCGGCGACGCCGCCGAAGTAGCCGGCGATCGCGCCGAGCGTCACGCCGACGAGCGAAGCAAGGATCACGACGCTGAATCCGACGCGAAGCGACACGCGCGCGCCGTACAGGATGCGCGAGAGCACATCGCGTCCGAGATCGTCGAGTCCAAGGATGTGTTGTCTGGAAGGCGCTTCGAGTCGCCGTCCCGTGTCCTGAGTGTCAGGATCGAACGGCGACAACAGCGGCGCCGCAAGCGCGACGAAAATCAGCGCGAGCGTCAGGAGAAGGCCTGACGTGAACGCGAAGTTCCGGAGAAGGCGTTTGAATGTCTGCATGTTTCGAGCTAAGAGCTAATCACTCCAACTTGATCCTCGGATCCACGACGCCGTACAGAAGGTCACTGAGAAAATTCACCATGATGTACGTGACCGCGATGACGAGGATCGACGCCTGCACCTGCGGGTAATCGCGCGCGTTGATCGATTGAATCAGCAGTCTTACCAGGCCCGGCCACGAGAAGATCTGTTCGGTGATGATCGCGCCGGTGAGCAGCGATCCGAATTGCAGCGCGAGCACAGTGATGACCGGGATCAGTGCGTTCTTGAGTGCGTGGCGGAAAATCGCTTTCGCGCGAGTCACGCCTTTGGCGATGGCCGTCGTCACGTAGAGCTGGTTCAGCTCCTCAGCGAGACTGACGCGGATCATGCGTGTGAGGATCGCCGCCAGCGCGAGCCCCATCGTCACCGACGGCAGCACGATCGACTTCCATCCCTCTTCACGTCCGGAGACGGGAAACCAATGATGGTTGATCGCAAACGCGATGATCAGCAGCGGCCCGAAAAAGAAGCTCGGCATCGATACGCCGATCAGCGCGAAGAACCGCGCCACGTTGTCGATCCAGGAGTTCCTGTAGATCGCGGAAATGATTCCGAGC
>DASVHS010000170.1:0-4050 GCA_036382495.1 Thermoanaerobaculia bacterium
CCCGTCGCTTTGTCGACAGGCGTGGCCGCCGCACGCGCACGCCGCGACGGTTTCCGCTTCTTCGCTGCGTCCGCGTGATGCGGCAGAAGCGCGATCAGGAGAATGATGGAAACGACTGCAAAACGGGACCGCCCGAACTTCATCGATGCGCCAGAGTACCTTTCCCGGAAGTGCTTTCTGCAATTTCAGTGCTACTAAGGGAACCTAAATCGTGGTGAACGGATGCGGCAGCGCGAGCCGGATCCGGTCGCGCAGCACGGCCGGGCATCGCCGGCGGAGCGTATCGCGGATCTCTTCGCGCGAATAGCGGCGGCTGAAATGCGTCAGCACGATCATCTGATTCGTAAAGCGATCGGCGAATTCCGCGATGTCGTCGAAGTGGATGTGCCGGTAACGCGCGGCGCGATCCTGGTGCCCGTCCGCGACGAACGAGCACTCGATCATCAACACATCGGACGTGAAGATCTGCGTATTGGTTTCGAGGATGCCCCGGTCCGTGTCGCCCGTGTAAAACAGCAGCGAATGGTCCGATTCGTCGGCGACCGTCACGCCATCGTGCCGGAGCCGCGAGAGCTCCGCGGGCGAGGTGCCCTCGAACTCTTTCTTCAGATGATGGCGCGTCTCCAGGAACTCGAACGCGCGCGCGGGCACGCGATGCGTCGCGCGATGTCCGCGCACTTTGTGATTCCGTCCGATCCGCACGACGTCGTTTTCGGCGACGCCGACGATCTCGACGTCGTACTCCGTCTGCTCCAGTTTCTCGTGGAGAGTCATCAGCGCGCGGAAGTCGTCAGCGGATTCCGACGGGACATACACGCGACCACCTTCGATTCGCTGCAGATGCCGCTGACCGGCGTAGAACGGAATTCCGAGCGCGTGATCGAGGTGCGCGTGGGTCACGAAGATGTGCGGCATGCTGATGACCGCGTCGGGACAGCGTCCGATGTCCAGCGCCACTCCAAGCTCACGCACCCGGAACCAGGTCTCGTGGCCCGCGCGGGAGCGGCCCTCGATTGTGAAATGTTCGGTTGCGATCGTGGTGTGGTCTTTGTCCATTGGGAAGGATGAAGGCTGAAGGCTCAACGATGAACGATCAACGATCAACGATGAAGTCTATGCAGATCATGTCATCCCGAGCGGGAGCGAGGGATGACATGGGGGGCTCGATTTCACCCTTCATCCTTCACCCTTCATCCTTCATCCTTCAGCCTTCAGCCTTCATCCTTCATCCTTCATCCTTTCCACCAACGGGAGCAACTCTCGCAAATGCGCGATCGTCGCGTCGGCCTCCACCTCCTCATGCTCGACCGCCGGCGCTACCGCGGTTCCGCGCACCGGTGGAACGAAGTGCACCGCCCTCATCCCGCAGCGTTTGGCGCCGAGGATGTCGACGAAGAGGTTGTCGCCGACGAAGAGCATTTCGTTGTAGTCGACGTCGAGGAGGCCACGGAGTTGTTCGAAGATCGACGGGCGCGGCTTGCAGAAACCGTGTTCGTCCGAGAACACCATCGCGTCGAGGCTCGGCGCGAGCTCGAGCTCCTTGAGAATCTTGCGCAGCGCGTAACCGGGCGTGCGGCCGGTGTTGCTGATCAGGCCCGTGCGCAGTCCCAGTTTCCGCACGTCGGACAAAACGTCGCGCGCGCCGCTCACGACCGCCGGCAGAATCGTAATCGCCGCGGTGGCGTACGCATGTTCGAGCTCGTCGAGCGTGACCGGCTCGAGCGCACTGCCGTCGATGCCGAGCTCCTCGAGGAACACTTCGATCTGGCGCCGGCACGGGATGTCGTTGTCGGAGGACCAGTAAAGCTCGTGACAACGCTTCCACACCGTTCGATACGCGTTCTCGATCCTCTCCGCCTCGGCGACGTGATCGTGGTCGAGCAGGATGGACTCCATGCGCGCCAGGCGCATGCGCTCCTGCGCGCGCGCCGCTTCCGGCGTGTCGGTGATCAACGTCTCCCAGAGATCGAAAGCGATGACTTTCAGCACTATTGCAGCTTGACCCTTCCCCCGAAGCCTTCGTCGTAGCCATGGAAATACTGGAGCGACTCTTCCGGATGCTGCCAGCAGTAGTAGCCGCTGCCGTTGTCGAAGTCGACGAGCCAGAGTCCCTTCACGTCGATGCCCAGGCTGATGACGCTGTCGGCCCATTGCTGGACGATGTGCTGGTAGTCCTCGCTCGACGCCGTCGCTTCGTCGAGCGACTGGACGAGGCCGACGGCTTCCGTGGTCAGCCGCTGCACCTCCGGCAAAAGCGCTGAGGCGTCTTCGTAGCTGAAGATTTTTTTGGGCTCGGGCACGGGGCGACTATATCGGAGGTTTTGTGCTAAAACGCGCACTGCATTCGCGTAAGGCCGGAACGTGAGGAGGATTCGATGTCCGTTGAGGATAGGGTCAAGAACATCATCGTCGAACAGCTCGGAGTCGACGCGGAGGAGGTCACGCCCGATGCTTCGTTCGTCGAGGATCTCGGCGCGGACTCGCTCGACACGGTCGAGCTGATCATGGCCTTCGAGGAAGAGTTCGGCGTGGAGATCTCGGACGACGAAGCGGAGAAGATCCGCAAGGTCCGCGATGCCGTCGAATACATCGACAAGCGCGCCAAAGCGCAATAAAACCAAACAGCATCTGATTGATCAGTGCTGAGTGTTGAGGGCCTTCCGTCCTCAGTCCTCGGCACTTTTTCTTATGGACAGACGTCGCGTCGTCGTCACCGGACTCGGAATGATTTCCCCGCTCGGCATCGGGAACGAAGCCACGTGGCAGGGGCTCATCGAAGGACGTTCCGGGGTCGGCAGGATCACAAAGTTCGACACGTCGGCGTATTCCGTTCAGATCGCCGGCGAAGTCAAAGGCTTCGACCCCGCGGACTGGGTCGAGAAAAAAGAAGTCAAGAAGTCGGACACGTTCATCCATTACGCGGTGGCGGCGTCGCAGATGGCCATCGACGATGCCAAGCTCGATCACAAGAAGGTCGACAGCGACCGCTTCGGCGTCATCATCGGCTCCGGCATCGGCGGGCTGCCGCTCATCGAAGAGATGCACACGAAGCTTCTGGAGCGCGGACCGAGCCGGATCTCGCCGTTCTTCATCCCCGGACTGATCGTCAATCTCGCCACCGGACAGGTCTCGATCCGTTTCGGTGCCAAAGGTCCGAGCTCGGCGCCGGCGACGGCCTGCGCCACGGGCGCGCATGCGATCGGCGACGCAGCCCGCATCATCCGTTACGACGAAGCGGACATCATGTTCGCCGGCGGCAGTGAAGCGGTGATCACGCCGCTGGCGGTGGGCGGATTCGCGGCGATGCGCGCACTGTCGACGCGCAACGACGAGCCGGAACGGGCATCGCGGCCGTGGGACCTGAACCGCGACGGCTTCGTCATGGGCGAAGGCGCAGGCGTCATTCTGCTCGAGGAGCGTGAACACGCGATCAGACGCGGCGCGCGGATCTATTGCGAGATCACCGGCTACGGCATGTCCAGCGATGCGTACCACATCACCTCGCCGTCGGAAGACGCCGGCGGCATGATGCGCGTCATGCAGCGCGCGCTGAAGGACGCGAAGCTGGAGCCGAACCAGATCGACTACATCAACGCGCACGGCACATCGACGCCGGTCGGCGACCGCATCGAGAGTCTGGCCATCAAGCGCGTGTTCGGCGACTACGCGTACAAAGTCGCCGTCTCCTCCACCAAATCCATGACCGGCCACCTCCTCGGCGCCGCCGGAGGGCTGGAATCCGCGATCGCCGCGAAAGTCGTGGAGACCGGAATCATGCCGCCGACCATCAACTACGAGACGCCCGACCCCGCGTGCGACCTCGACTACGTGCCGAACAAGGCGCGCCGGAAAGATGTGCGCCACGTGATGTCGAACTCGTTCGGGTTCGGCGGCACGAACGCAACTTTGATTTTTTCGAGGGATGAAGGATAGGTAACAGCAAATTAAGAATTTCAAATTAAGAATTAAGAATCGCAAGCGGTTCGCCTAATTCTTAATTCGAAATTCTTAATTCTTAATTCTTAATTCTTAATTCTTCATCACTCTTCC
>DASVHS010000171.1:0-13051 GCA_036382495.1 Thermoanaerobaculia bacterium
CGGCGTCTTCAATCTCGCCGAGGGCATCGGCGGCCGCGGACGCGAGTCGCAGGTGCCGGCAGTGCTGGAAATGTACGGGATTCCGTGCACTGCGTCGACGGCGTTGTCGATCGGACTCACGTTAGACAAAGCGCTCGCTAAATCCGTCGCACGAGCGCATGGCATTGCGACAGCGCCATTCTCTGTGTGGCCGCCGGCTTCAGCCGGCGGTGTGCGGGCTGAAGCCCGCACCCACACAGGTTTGCGGTTTCCATTGTTTTGCAAACCTTGCAACGAAGGGTCATCGATGGGGATCACCGCTGCGTCGTACTGTGCGGATGAAGTCGCGTTGCAGAACGCGATCGATCATTTGTCGCAGTACGGACCCGTACTCGTCGAAGAGTTTCTTTCAGGCGACGAATACACGGTTGGCATCGTCGACGGCGAGCCAATCGGGGTGATGCAGGTTCTCCCGCGATCGGCGATCGGCGATCCGCGATCTCCGTTCATCTACTCGCTCGAAGTCAAACGCGACTACCTCAAACAGGTCGAATACAAGACCTTTCGCGACGAAGAACTGGAGTCAACGGCACTCGACGTCTGGAACGCGTTCGACCTTCGCGACGTCGCGCGCGTCGACATCCGCCGCGACCGCGACGGCATCCCGAACTTCGTCGAAGTCAATCCGCTGCCGGGCATGAATCCCGTGACCAGCGATTTAATCATCCTGGCCACGCGCATCGGATGGAAGTACGACGACGTGATCGGCGGCGTGATCGATAGTGCAATCCGCAGGTGGAACGCGTGACGATCGTCGTCGCATACAACGACGACACCGCGCTCAAGACTCATCTCAACGAGATCGAGCGCATCGGCGAAGAAGAAGTGGCCGGTACGGCCCGCGAAGTCGCCTCGATCCTCGGCGCCACGCTGCTTCCGGTGCGCGATGTGCGAACGGCGCTCGATCAACTGCGCAGAGACAAGCCCGACATCGTGTTCAACCTCTGCGAAGGCGTGCAGGGAAATCCGAAATGGGAAATGCACTTCGCTCTCGCGCTGGAGATGCTCGGGATTCCTTTCACGGGTTGCGATCCCGTGGCCACGGGGATCTGCGGCGACAAGTGGATGACGAAGCAGATCCTGACCGCGTCGGGCGTTGCGACGCCGCGCGGATTCATGGTGACGAGCGAGGGCGACGTGCCGCCGCTCAATGGAACATGGATCGTGAAGCCGTCGCGCGAAGACGCCGGCATCGGAATCGACGCGGCATCCGTGTGCGCATCGCGCTCTGCCGTGATCGCGCGTGCGTTGCATGTGGTCCAGACGTACAAGCAACCCGCGCTCGTCGAGGAATTCATCGACGGCGATGAGCTCAATCAGTCGCTGTTCTACGGGACCGACGGCATCGTCCTTCTTCCGCCGGGCGAGATCGTATTCGATGACGCGCTCGCAACGAACGAGCGCGTCGTCGGATGGAAGGCGAAGTGGTCGGCCGGCTCCGACGAAGATCGTGCGACCCGCAACAGAACTCCGGCCCAGATCGATGCGAAGACAACGCACGACCTCGCCCAGCTCTGCACCCGCGCCGCAACTGTCCTGTCCCTCGTAGGTTACTGCCGGTTCGATGTCCGCCGGCGCCGCAGCGGCGAGCTCACGATCCTCGACGTGAACCCGAACCCTGACATCGGTCGAGACACCGGTTTCCGCAAGGCGCTCGACGCCGCGCATATCGAGTTCGCTGATTTTCTGAACCAGCTTATGATTGCCGCCCGCGCCACTGCGGCAGCATGAACGTCCGTCCCGCCGAGCCCAAAGATCGCGAGCGCATCCAGGAAATCCTGACCACCTGCATGCTCTTCACCGAGGAAGAGGTGCGCTGTGCTGTGGAGCTGGTCGATATTTTCCTCGACCTCGAGCATCCCGAAAGCGCCGACTACCAGACCGTGGTCGTCGAGGACGGCGAGGTGGAGGGGTACGTCACGTTCGGCCCGACGCCGCTGACCGACGGGGTTTACGATCTGTACTGGATCGCCGTCGATCGGAAGCAGCAGGGGAGGGGATTCGGACAGATCCTGCTGCGTTTCGTGGAGAATGAGGTGCGGCGCCGCAACGGACGGATGCTGCTCATCGAAACCTCGTCGAAGGGAAGTTACGCGTCGACGCTGCGCTTTTATGAGCGGGCGGGCTACGAGGAGATTTCGCGGATCAAGGACTTCTACAGGATCGAGGACGACAAGCTCGTGTTCTGTAAACGGCTCACGGCATGACCCACTTCGGACCGGCCGACACGCTATACATCGCGTTGCTCTGCTACGCGGCGGGGACGGTTGTCGCGCTCGTTTCACTCTTCACAAGGGACAAGCGCCCGCAGTTTGCCGCGTTGCTGCTCATGATCGCCGGGTTCGCGGCGCATACGTTCTGGATCGGAACGATCTGCGTGCGCACCGGACATCCGCCGCTGACGAACCTTCCTGAAGCGGCAGCGTTCATGTCGTGGACCGTGTTCGCGGTGGAACTGGTGCTGTACATCCGGTACCGCGTGTATGCGGCGTCGTTCTTCGTCTATCCGCTCGTGTTCACGCTTCTCGCGATCGCGGCGGTGATCGGCGAGCCGTTCGCTCATCTCGATCCTGCTCTGCGTTCGTCACTTTTCACGACGCACATCTTCCTATCGACGGTGGGCACAGCGGCGCTGCTGATCGGACTTGCGTTCACGATGCTCGCGTTCGTGCAGGACCGTTCCCTGAAATCGAAACGACGCGGCGCGCTCTGGGACCTCATCCCGAGCCTGAGCGTTTGCAAGATGGTCGGCTACCGCGCTCTGGCGATCGGCTTCAGCATCTACACGATCGGTCTGATCGCCGGGGTCATCTGGTCGTATCGGACAACGGCGGATCTCATGGTGCCGAGCGCGAAAGAGGTCGGCGCGGTCGTGGCCTGGATCTTCTTCGCAATCCTGCTGCAGTCGTCCATCAGCGGTTCGTATCACGCGCGGCGCACGATCTTCTTCTCCGCCGGCGCGTTCGTCTCGATCATCGTTGCGATTCTGGGCATCGCGCATGGCTAGCCTGATCCTTGTCGGCGTCAATCACCGCACGGCCACCGTCGACGTGCGCGAGCGGCTGAACGTGTCCGATGCGAAGCTGCCGGACGTCGTGCGCTCTCTGCAGCAACTTCCGAACGTCGACGGCGCTGCGCTGCTGTCGACCTGCAATCGTGTCGAGGCGCTCGTCTCGGCGCGGACCGAGGATGTCATCGAGTCGCTGGTGAACTGGCTGTGTGCGCTGGCCGGTGCCGAACGCAGCACGCTCGAGAATCACGTGTACATCCTGCGCCACGGCGACGTCGTCAAACACCTCTTCCGCGTCGCCTCAGGTCTCGACTCCATGATCCTCGGCGAGCCGCAGATCGGCGGCCAGGTCCGGAGCGCGTTCCGCGTGGCCGACGGTCTCAACGCACTCGATACGCTGCTCACGCAGTTGTTCGACAACACGATGCGCGTCGCCAAGAAAGTCCGAAGCGAGACTGGAATCGGCGAGCACGCTGTGTCGATCCCGTTTGCCGCCGTCGAACTGGCGAAGAAAATCTTCGGTGACCTGCGCGGACTCCGCGTCCTCCTCCTCGGCGCCGGCGAGATGGCGGAGCTGACGGCCGAGCACCTGCACGAACATGAAGTCAGGCAGGTCTTCGTCGCGAATCGCTCTCACGATCGCGCGATCGAGCTCGCGACAAAGTTCGGTGGCGAAGCGCTGCAGTTCGATTCGGTCGAAGAGCGTCTGGCGACCTGCGACATCGTCATCGGATCAACCTCGGCGCCCCACCATTTGATCGACGCGGCCCAGGTGCGTCGCGCGTTCGAGGCTCGACGGAACCGGTCGCTGTTCCTGATCGATCTCTCGGTGCCGCGCAACATCGATCCGGAGATCACGAAAATCGCCGGCGCCTATCTGTACAACGTCGACGACCTGCAGAACGTCGCGGACGCGAATCTCGAGCTTCGCCAGCGGAAAGCAGAGCAGGCCGAGGAGATCGTGTCGCGCGAGGTGGATTCGTTTCGGAGGCGGCTCGTTGCGCAGGACGCCGTCCCCACGATCGTCGAGCTGCACAGGCGGCTCGAAGCGATCCGCGTCGCCGAAGTGGAGAAGTGCCTGAGGAAGCTCGGTCCCGTGACCGCGGAGCAGCGCGAGGCGATCGAGATGCTGACCACGCAGATGATCAACAAGATCCTGCACTACCCGATCCTGCAGCTGAAGGACTCCACCGACGAGCCGCAGGAACGCGAGTCGCTGCGCCGCACGATCAGAAAAATCTTCGGTCTCTGATGGCTGGACATATTCGCATCGGGACGCGAGGAAGCCGGCTGGCGCTTTGGCAGGCGAACGAAACCGCGACAAAGCTGCGCGGCGCCGGATTCACGACTGAGATCGTGACGATCACGACGACCGGCGACAAACGACATGATGTTGCGCTGTCGTCGATCGGCGGAAAAGGCGTGTTCATCAAGGAGCTCGAGGAAGCGCTGGAGCGTGGCGCGATCGACGTCGCCGTGCACAGTCTCAAAGACGTGCCGTCGATCCTTCCGCGGCAGTTCCGGCTCTCCGCGTTCCTGGAACGAGCCGATCCGCGTGATGCATGGCTTCATCCCGGCGGCCAGTCGATCGCCGATCTGCCGTCGGGATCGAAGATCGGTACGAGCGCGCCGCGACGCCACGCCCAGCTTCTCGAGAAGTATCCGCACCTGACGATCGAACCGATCCGCGGAAACGTGGAGACGCGCATCGAGAAGACGCGCTCGGGTCAATTCGCCGGTGTCGTGCTGGCCAGCGCAGGATTGACGCGGCTCGGACGCGCCGGCGACATCACGAGCTGGTTCGCGGTCGATGAGATGGTCCCGGCGGCCGGGCAGGGAATCGTCGTGCTCGAAACGCTCAAAACAAACAAGAGTGCGCGCGCTGCGGCTGGAGCGATCAACGACGAGGCCAGCGCAGGGGCGGCGATCTGCGAACGCGGCGTCCTGCAGAAGTTCGGGACTCGCCTCGACTGCTATTCGGCGATCGGTGTGCATGCGACGCGGGACAAGGACGAGATCACGATTCGTGCGTTCGCCGGTGAGCCGGGCGGGAAGTCCATCCGCGTCCGCCGGACCGGCCGCGATCCGGAAGAACTGATACGAGGGGTGTACGACGAGCTGATCTCGAACGGGGCGATGGAATTGTTCCATGCGTAGCGGCACCGTGTACCTCGTCGGCGCCGGCCCGGGCGATCCAGGTCTGCTCACCCTGCGAGCCGCCGAGTTGATCGAGGAGGCCGACCTCGTTGCGCTCGATGCACTCGTATCGAAGGAAATCGCCGATCGGATTCCGAAGACGGCGCAGGTCGTCTACGTCGGCAAGCGCGCGAGCGCGCATACGCTGCCGCAGGAACAGATCAACCAGCTGCTGATCGACGAGGCGAAGAAGGGACGCAAGGTCGTTCGTCTGAAAGGCGGCGACCCATTCGTGTTCGGCCGCGGAGGCGAAGAAGCGGAGGAGCTGATCGCCGCCGGTGTGCCGGTCGAAATCGTTCCCGGGATCTCGTCCGCGATCGCCGGTCCGGCCTACGCCGGGATCCCGGTCACGCATCGCAGCTACGCGACGTCGGTCACGCTCGTGACCGGACACGAAGCGGAGGACGGCTCGACGGGCATCAAGTGGTCCGCGCTCGCGCAACTCGACGGCACGATCGTCTTCATGATGGGCCTGGCGAATCTCGCGACAATCGCTCAGAAGTTGATCGAGCACGGCATGTCGCCGGATCGCGCGGTCGCGGTGATCTCGAATGCCACGCGACCCGACCAGCGCACGGTTGTCGGTACGCTGCGCACGATCGACGCGAACGTTCCCGCTCCGGCGCTCATCGTCGTCGGAGACGTCGTGAAGTTGCACGAGACGATCAACTGGTTCGAATCGAAGCCTCTCTTCGGCAAACGCGTTGTCGTAACGCGAGCGCGCGAGCAGGCTTCGCAGCTCGTGCAACTCTTCACCGAATCGGGTGCGAACGTGCTGCAGTTTCCGGCGATCCAGACGGTTCCGCCGGAGTCGTTCGAGTCACTCGACCGTGTCATCGCCGGCAAGTACGACCTGCTCGTATTCACTTCGGTCAACGGAGTGCGCGCGTTTTTCGAGCGGCTGCGCGGAGACGCTCGCTCGCTTGCCGGAACGCGCATCGCCGCAGTCGGAGACACGACCGCCGACGAGCTTCGCCGGAATGGAATCGTGGCCGATCTCGTGCCCGAGAAGTTTCAATCGATCGCGTTGCTGCCGCTGCTCGAGAAGGATCAGCGTGGCGTGCGGACGGCCGTCATTCGTGCGGCTGAGGGCTCCGACGATCTCGCCGACGAGTTGCGTCGCCGCGGTGGCGACGTCGATCTCGGCATCGCGTACCGGACTGTCGCGGCCGGTGCGGATCTCGCCGAGTTGCGCGAACTGATCGCGAGCGGCGCAATCGACATCGTCACGTTCACGAGCGGCTCGACCGTGTCGAATTTCTTCGACATGTTGACGCCGGATGAGCGAAAGCGAGTGTTCGATCAGGCCATGATCGCGTCGATCGGTCCGGTGACGACCGAAGTGATCAAGCGGTACGGCCGCTCGCCGGATGTCGAGTCGGCGACCGCCGGCGTGCAGGCGCTGCACGACGCGGTGATCGCGATGTCATCCCGACCCTGAGCGCAGCGAAGGGGAGGGACCCGGGCGGCGGGGAGGCCGGCCTTCCGACCCACCCGGGTCCCTCGCTCACGCTCGGGAGACCTGTGTACACTCCCGCGCGTGAGCGATGCCGGGCGTGATCTGCCGCAGCGGGCCTTGTCGGCCCTGAAGTGGCTGGCCGCATTCTGTTTCGCGTGCGGCATCTTCCTCGCGTCGACACAGTTGCTGCGCGGACTGCCGCCTACGCCGCACGTTGCGGTGGGACGCGTCACTATCGAAAACGTGTCGAAGTCGCGTGACTACGCGACCGCGGCGCTCTTCTTCATCCTCGTTCCGGTCGCGACGATTGGTTTGCGTCGATATGGGCAGCGCTGGGACGAGTCGCTGCGGCGCCGCGTCGTCGAAGACCACCGCAATCTCGCATCGCTGCTTTTCATCACTCCGTTCTTTCTTGCGCCGTTTCTCTATCTGACGACGTTCAAGTGGGGCTGGCCACTTCTGATCCCGCTGCTGATGTCGCAGGCGTTGCCGCGCGCGCTGATCGCGATGGAAGAGCATCGCTGGCTCCGCGACCTGTTTCAACGCGACCTCGTGCCCACACACGCGATGATCCTGACGCACGGCTGCGCGTGGCTCCTGTTTCGCTACATCGCCACCGCGAGACGCATCGCACACGTGCCGACGCTTTTTCTCGAGGTTGTGTTCGTTCTGTTCTTTCTCTTCCTGTTCTGGGTCGTTTTCGTTTTCGTCGCGCGGATCGCATCGTTCCTCACCGGCGGCGACTTCTCGATCACACTGCGACGTCTCGCCATCGCCGGACTTCCGATCACGATTCTCCCGATCCTCGCCCTGGCATTTGTTCCGGCCGCGGCTGCGATCACCGTCACGATGCTCGCCGTTCTGCTGGCAGTGGCTGCGGCGCTTCGCGGCGGCGAAGTCGAGTCTCCGGAGCGAGTCCGCGCGATCGTCGCGTACGCGGCCATTCCGCTGCTGCTCTACTGCTTCAGCTTCGCATCGACCGCGAAGGTCACGCAGTGGCTCGATCTGTTTCACCGCGGTGAAACGCTGGGGCCGGCGTCGGATTATCTGCGCGGAAAAGTTCCGTATCGCGACGTGTTCGTTCTGCACGGCTTACTGCACGACGGGCAACTCGACGCGTGGCTGTTCCAGCTGTTCGGCCGCAACCTCGACGTCGCCCTTGCGCGCCCGGTTATCCTCGGCGCATTCGCGTCGCCGGTGCTCTGGTATCTGGGCCTGGCCATCTTCGACTCCATCCCGCTCGCGATTGCCACGATGTTCCTCGGCGCCGTGACGACGCTCGACAACGAGCGAATCCTTTTTGAGTTGATCGTTCTCGCATGCGTTATCGCGGGTGTCCGCGGCCGTGTGCGTCCGTTGTTGATCTTCTGTGCCGGTGTCTTCGCGGCGATCGCAATTTTTTTCAGCTTCGACATCGGCCTGTACTCGATTGGCGGAGCGCTGCTTTTTCTCGCGTTTGTTGGACGGACGCGGGGGCTGGTCTCGTTCATCGCCGGCGCCGCGGCCGGTTCGCTGCCGTTCGTCATCTACCTCGCGTCGCGTCGTGCGCTCGCCGACTTCTTCGAAACATCGTTCGTCACGATTCCGCGCATCATCGACGCCGTCTGGTCGGTGCCGTTCCCCGACATGACCACGACGTTTCGCGACAACCTCACGCTGCGGACCATCGCGGATTTCTTCATCTCGGACAACTTTCGTTTCGTCCTGAATCCTCTCGTGATCGGGATCGCGATCGCGTGTCTCGTCCAGCGGGCGCTGCGGCGGAAGAGCGAGTGGATCGACGTCGCATTGCTCGCGCTGACGGCATTCGCGACGTTGACGCAGAGGAGCGCGCTCGGCCGCGCCGACTTCGCGCATCAGTATTTCTCCGCGTTCATGATCGGCCCGATGATCCTGATCATGCTGGTGATGCTCGCCCGCGCCTCCGCTCCGTTGTGGCAGGCGCGTGAAGGCAACGGCCGCGCGTTTCTCCTCATGGCTGTGGCTGCGATCGCGCCGCTGTTCGTCACGGCGTTATGGGTGCCCGACGTCCTGAACTTCCGTCTCGACGATCTCGTGCACTACCAGCCGCGCGTCGCCGGGATGATGCGCGAGCCCATCGCGGAAGAGGTGAACGGGCGCATCGAGTCGGTGCGTTACCACGTCTACGATCTCAGCCCGAAGGGAAGTCCGATCTTCGACTTCTCAAATCAGCCGGCGTTTTACTTTTTTCTCGATCGTCCGAACCCGACGCGCTTCTACCAGGTGCCCATTCTGTCGCCGCGTGAATTTCAGCGCGAGACGATCGACGCTCTCGAACGTGCAAAGCCTCCGCTTGTCATTCGACGCTCACCACAGGGATTCGACGTCTTCGACGGGATCGACAACTCGATTCGCGCGCAGGCCGTCAGTGCATACATCGACGACCACTACAGTTACGCGCGCTCCGTCCGCGGTGTCGAGTTGTGGACGCGCAAGCGAACGACCGATCGCGTGAATGACGAGAGTTACCTGCGCCTCATCCGAATCCCGACAGCGAAGGAGCTCAGCGCGACCGGCGCGAGATCGCGCCTGCTCTTTCCGTCGATCGGGAGCACGCCCGGCGTGAACGGCGCGTTCTGGCGTTCCGATCTCACGCTGCGAAATTCTTCGAAGAACGCGATGTCGCTCGGGCTGCGTTACGTCGCAGGCGACACCCGCATCGACCGCCGCATTACACTCGCCGCAGGCCAAACGATGCGCTGGGACGACGTCGTCAAGAATCTCTTCCACGGCCCCGACAGCCTCGGCGTGTTGTGGATCGACTATCGCGGCGATCGCGGTCCGGTTGCGCGTGTCGAGACGTACGACGCGAACCATCGCTCGGGCCGTTCCCTCGAGAGTCCGCTTTCGATTCGCGATGCTGCAACGGCGGGCGCAGATGCGAATGCGTTGACGATCATCGGACTTCCGGGCGGCGGTCCGGCCGTGCGCAGGATCAACGCCGGCCTCGTGAACGTCGGCGACATCCCGGCCAGCTTTCGCGTCTCGGTGCGCACGCGCGCCGGACGTCAGGTCGGACGCGCCATCGACGAGGGTCTGGCCGAGGATGAATCGTTTCACCTCACCGATATCGAGCAGCGGCTCGGTGTCTCGATCGATGAGAACGACATCGTCGACATCACGATGATCGCCGGCACGTGCGTCGGCTATGCGACAGTCGTCGCGGAAGATGGCTCGAACCAGCTCATCGCCGCGGTGCCGTCGCCGAAGTCATGACGCGCATTCCGTTGCCGGAGCCATGGCGGGGTCGGGCCCTCGTCATCGGGGACGCCGTGTTCTCGGACGGCTGGTTTTCCGATGCCGAGCTCGCATCGAGCCGGGAATTCCGTCTGCAGAAGCGGCAGACCGAATGGAAACACGGCCGTCTTGCGGTCAAACAGCTGGCGATCGACCTCGGTCTTTGTGTCTCGGCGCGCGATTGCGTCGTCGATCGTCCAAGGCTGCTCGTTCGAGGCGAGGACGCAGAGCGATTCGTGTCGATCTCTCATTCCGGCGGCTACGCGGCGGCCGCGATCGACGTGGCGCCCATCGGCATCGACGTCGAAGAGTTGCGCGATCTTCGAGAAACCGCCGCGCACCTTTTTCTCACCGACGACGAAACCGGCGACATGCGCAATGTCCGCATCCGCGATCGTTTGCTCCACTTCTGGGCAGCGAAGGAAGCGGTCTGGAAGCAGCGCGATGGTGTGACCGAGACGCTGAAGCGCACGCCCCTCAAACTCGAAGCGGAGACCTCATCGGGTCTCCGCTTCGTCGAGGTCGAAACCGTTGCGACCGGCTATCTCGTGGTCGCGCTTACGCGCCCCACTTCCGCAGCAGGTTCTTCGCGTCGTTGAGCGCGGCCGTCTGTTCGACGACGTAATTCGTGTCGATTGGTGCCGTGACGGCAGTCTTCAGCATCTGCACTGCCTGCGGCCGCGTGTCGGAGTTGTTGTTCACCATCGCCTCCGCGAGAAACACGATCGTGATCTTGTTCGTCGGATCGACCTTCAGCGAGTCGTTGAGGAACTTCACCGCGTCCTTGCTCGACGCCCAGCCGGTGATGAACGGAATTCGCGGCGTCTGGTCGTGAAGGCGCCCCAGAACGCGTGACGGCGAGCCGCCTTCGAGTTTCGGATCGATGAGGTTCGCGATCGTCGCCTCGCGGCGGATGCGATCGGCCGCGCCTTCACGCGCTGCGGCGAATTTGCCGTAGGCCAGGGCCCACTCACCCCAATTGATCGCGTCCCACAGGAAAATCTCCGAGGCGCCGGGAATCGTCTTCGCTGCGTCGGCCACCTGTTGCTCGGTCGCCTTGGACGCCGAATTGATCCCTTTCGTGGCGAGCCGCTTGTCCAGGACCGTCAGGGTCTCTTCGCCTGCCTTCTTCGCCTGCGCGTAAATCTGCTTCTTCTCGTCGTTGGACGCCGCCACGTACGCGCCCTTGAAACGCAGCGTGCGGAGAAGCTTCCAGCGGGCCTCGAGGTCGTTCGGATCGGTAGCGATCGCCTTCTGATACGCGGCGATCGCCGCATTGACGTTGTCAGCCTTCGCATGGCCGCTCTGACTGCCGTCGGCCCTCAGGTTCCAGTGTTGATCGCCGTCAGCTACCTGCGCCATCGCGCCCGCCGCGACCAGGAAGCCGAGGAGCGTCGCCATCGCTCGTTTCATGAGTCCTCCCACAAGCCAGGCATTCTATTTGAACTCATCCGTATGCGTGCGAAGCGTCCTCCTGCTCACTCTTGCCATGCTGCTCGCCTCCTGTCGAGGGGAGCCGGTGCCGCGCGACTATCAGAACGCGCCGCCTGCCATGACACACCCGCCTCTGAAGAAGTCGCAGACGCCGTCTCAGGCGGGTCTGCCGGGCCCGGCGCCGGAACCAAGCACCGGTGTCGAAGGCGCGAACATCACGCGCCAGCCAGCCGGGCCGACGCCGTCAGCGCCGAAGGTCAAGGATCAGGCGCCGGTCACGTCCACGTAAAAAAGAGCGCAGAGGGCGGAGCGCAGAGCGCGGGTGGCTTCTACTGCGCTCTGCCCTCCGCGCTCTGCCCTCTCCCTGTAAGATCGCGATACGTTGCGTATCGTATTTTTCGGCACTCCGGACTTCGCGGTTCCTTCGCTCGAGGCGCTCGTGCGCGAGCACGAAATCGCGCTGGTCGTCACGCAGCCGGATAAGCCGGCGGGCCGCGGGATGAAGCTGGCGCAGCCCGCCGTGGCGGTGCGGGCACGCGAATTCGGGTTCGCGGTCGCTCAGCCGGCGAAGATTCGGGATGCGGCGTTCCTGGAGCAGATCGAGTCGATCCAGCCCGACGTCGCGGTCGTGATCGCGTACGGGAAACTTCTGCCCAGGCAGCTGCTCACGATTCCGAAGCATGGGTTCGTCAACGTTCACGCGTCGATCCTCCCGAAATACCGGGGCGCTGCGCCGATTCAGCGCGCGATCGAGGCGGGTGAGACGACGACCGGCGTTACGATCATGCGAGTCGACGAAGAGCTTGACCACGGCCCGGTGCTCGCGATCGAGGCGGTCGAGATCCGCGCCGACGAACGTTCGCCGTCCGTCGCGCGAGGCCTTTCGGCGATGGGTGGAGAGTTGCTCGCCGGCGTCCTGCGCGAGATCTCGCAAGGCGCGGTGAAGGAAACGCCACAGGACCACGCTCATGCGACGTGGGCGCCGAAGATCGAGAAGCGGGAAGGGCTCGTCACGTTCTCTGAATCGCCGGTGAACATCTACAACCGCTTCCGCGCATTCGATCCCTGGCCGGGCGTGTTCTTCCAAAGCGATGGAGAGGCGATCCGCGTCTTCGAAATGGAGCCGGCGGATGTATCCGCGCCGCCTCGCACGGTCGTCGAGATCGACGAAGGTGTGGTCATCGACGGTCTGCGCCTGCTCACGCTGCAGCGTCCCGGGAAGTCCGCGGTGCCGGCCGCCGAAGTCGCCCGCGGGCTGGGCTGGCGAGTCGGGGCGCCGATTC
This sequence comes from Thermoanaerobaculia bacterium, assembly GCA_036382495.1. Lineage (GTDB taxonomy): Bacteria > Acidobacteriota > Thermoanaerobaculia > Gp7-AA8 > Gp7-AA8 > DASVHS01. The sequence goes on from DASVHS010000171.1 coordinate 12,680, forward strand.
CGTGACCGAGCGGGAGCGGGCCCTCGAGCTCCTGCGCCGCATCGATCGCGATTCGCTCTACGCAACCATCACCCTCCTCGGCGAGAGCGGATTCGTGCGCACGATCGTCCTCGGCGTACTGCGCTGGCGGTCACGACTCGATCACGCGATCGAAGTATTCGCGGAACGGAAGATCGGCCGGCTCGATCCGCTGGTTGTCGATGTTCTGCGCGCCGGCGTCTACCAGCTGCACTTCATGGATGTCGCCGCTTACGCTGCCGTGTCCGAAAGCGTCGACGCCGCGCCGAAACGCGCGCGGGGATTCGTCAATGCCGTCCTGCGCCGCGCAACGAAAGGGATGCCCGATCCGCCCGACATGGCGACAAAGTTCGC
>DASVHS010000172.1:0-5000 GCA_036382495.1 Thermoanaerobaculia bacterium
CTTTGCGGTGTCGAGGACATGCGTCGTGATTCCTGCCATCACATCACCAGCTTTTCGAGACGCAGCGCGGTGATCCTGCGCTGTTCTTCCGCCGCAACGCGAAGCTCAGTCGCCGCGTCGTTCTTCATCCGCTCGCGCAGATTCGCGAGCATGTCGTCCGCGGTGCGCCCGGTCGCGCAGACGAGGTAGATGTGTCCGAACTTCTTTTCATACTCGCGATTCCCTTCGGCCAGCGCGTTCATCGTCTCCTGCGACGCACCGCTCGTTCCGGACTGTTCGTCGGATGTCCATCGCGCCATCGCCTTTTTCTCGCCGATCCGCGGATGCGCGCGAAACGCTTCCAACCAGTCCTCGCTTCCGAGTTTCGACCAGATGCGATCGGCGAGCGCGGTCAAGTCGTCCCAATGGGCAAACGGCCGCGCCTTCGCGATCGCCTCGGCCCACTTCAACGATCCGCAGCAGCTCAGGAGATCGTCGGTCGGATCGACGAGCGTGTTGATGTAGCGAACGGCGGCGGCCTGTCTGCCGCTCTCGGTCGCTTTTCCCCAGACGCGCAGGCGGCTCACGCCTCCGTCGGGAAACACGTTCAACCGCAGCTGCGTGAATGGTCCGCGCGACGCGAGCTCGTCCAGAAACGCGTGGCGCGTGTGCCCGTGCAGCTTCGTTCGCGGCAGAAGTTCGGTCCACGTGTCGCCGTCGAGAGATCCTTCGATCGATGCGGTGTCGGGAAAGTTTCCCTTGAAATGATTCGTGTCGGCTTCCACTCGATGCACGATTCCTTCGCTCGCGAGCCTGACGATGACCCAGTCGTGTCCCGGCCCGCGCCGCCGTCGCGTTTCCCAGCCGTCGCTCATGTTGAGCGCGCCACCGGGCATGATCAGGTTGTTCTTCGGGCCGAAGAACATGTCGCTGCATGCGAGCACTTCGCCGCCGTTCTCGACCGCGGCGAGATCGACTTCGCCACCGAGTCCGCCGGCGCGGTGCCAGTCCGGAACGGGCTGGCCATGGACGCGCAGCCGGGCCACGCCGCCGTCCGGAAAAATATTGAGTCGCACGTGAGTGACCGCGAACTCGCCGTCCGTCCCGAAGAGGTTCTCACTGTCGCCCTTCAACTTCGTCTGTGCGAGCAGCGGCTGCCACTTCGCTTCGAGCAGCTCATCGACGGACGCGAGCGGCGAGAGCGACACGCCGTCGATCGAACACGACTCCGGAAAATTGCCGCGAAAGAAACTCGTATCGACGACGACTCCGCGCACGACGCCGCGGACGCCGAGGCGGATGATGGCCAAGTCGTGGCCGGGGGTGCGGCGGCGGCGCGACTCCCAGCCGTCCATCCATTTGCCGCGATCGGTGTACTCGTGTTCTTTCCACACCGGCTTCGGCGCCTTGATCAGATTTTCCTTTTCGGCGAAGAAGTCGTCATTCGCGTAGAGGACGCTGCCACCGATGCGTTCGCCGGCGAGGTCGGCGAGCTCACGAAAATCCGCCATCGGCGTCATGGTAGCCGACGCAGCCACTGGCCGCGCGGCTCGCCGATATGTTCCCGGCTCTCGAATACGCGCTCGCCGCGCAGCCACGTCGCGTGCACGACGCCGTTCAATCGCTCGCCGGCGTAGGGCGTGACTTTGTGCCGGTGCTCGATGATCGACGGCTCGACGACGAACGAATCCTCCGGGGACCAGACGACGAAGTCGGCGTCCATGCCCGGCGCGATCGACCCTTTGCTGCGCAGTCCCGCGAGTCGCGCCGGACCTTCGCACAACCACTGCGTCAGGTGCGTCATCAGATGCCCTCGCCTCTGCGCTTCGGTCCACACGATCGGCAGAACGAACTGCACCGATGAGATGCCGCCCCACGCTTTCATGAAGTCGGCGCCTTTGAGATGTGGCGTGCATGGCGAGTGATCGCTGACGATGAGGTCGATGAGATCGGCTTCCAATCCGCTCCACAGTCGCTCGCGGTTCGCGTGCTCCCGGATCGGCGGCGCGCACTTGAATTCACAGCGGCCCGGCGGAATCTGCTCGGCTTCCAGATGCAGATAGTGCGGTGTCGTCTCGGCGGTCAATCGAAGCTTGCGCTCGCGCGCGCGACGCAACGTCGCCAGCGAGTTCGCCGATGACAGATGCACGATGTGAATCCGGGCGCCGGTTTCTTCGCAGACGTGAAGCAGGAGCTCGATGGCGCGATCCTCGGCTTCTTTTGGACGGGAATTCAGGTAGGTCAAATAGTCAGAGCCCTCTCCCCGGGGAGAAGGCTCTGTGTTGAACAGCTCGGCGTGCACGAGCAGTGGCGCGCCCGTCTTCGCCAGCTCCCGCGCTGCAGCGCGGAGCTCCTTCTCATCGACATTCGGAAATTCGTCGACGCCCGAGTGCACGAGAAAGCATTTGAATCCGAGCGCGCCCTCATCGAGCATCGGCTTCAGCTCGCGAAGGTTGCCGGGGATCACGCCGCCCCAGAGCCCGACGTCGACGCGCAGCTTGCCGCGCATCGCGTCCACTTTCTCGCGCAGCGCAGCAACCGTCGTCGTCGGCGGGATCGAGTTGAGCGGCATGTCGACGATCGTCGTGATGCCGCCCGCCGCCGCCGCCCGCGTCGCGGTGACGAACCCCTCCCACTCCGTCCGCCCGGGCTCGTTCACGTGGACGTGTGAGTCGACGATGCCCGGCATGACCACGAGGTTGGCGTAGTCGATGACCTCCGTCCTCGGTTGTTCGTCGTACGATCCGATCCGCTCGATCCTGCCGTTGCTGACGTGGACCGTGGCCGGGGAGACGTGGCCATTCGCGACGACTCGTTTTGAGCGCAACGCGATCATGCGAGGATACTAATCGCGATGCCGACGTACTTCGAAGCCCTGAATGAGCTTGCCGCGTCGAACGTGCCGTTCGTGTCGGTCACGGTCGTCGACACTGCCGGGTCGACGCCGCAGGATCGCGGCTCGAAGATGCTCGTCACGCGCGAAGGGCGCTACTTCGGCACGACAGGCGGCGGCAGGATCGAAGTCCGCTGCATCGACGAGGCGAAGAAACTGCTCGACGACGCGGACGCACCGAAGACGCGTTACTTCCAGTGGAGTCTCGAGAAGGATATCGGCATGACATGCGGCGGCATCGTCCGGGTCTACTTCGAAGCCTTCAACGTGACGCGCTGGAACATCGTCGTGTTCGGCGCCGGTCACGTCGCGCAATCCGTCGTCGAGATCCTGGCGAAGCTCGACTGCCGGATCACATGCATCGACCCGCGCGAAGAGTGGCTGTCGCGCATGGTTGATTCGCCGAGGCTGACGAAGGTCTGTACGAGCGACATGGCGGGCGAGGTGAAGAAGATCCCGGAGAATTCATTCGTCGTGCTGATGACGATGGGTCACACGACCGACGCCCCGATCCTCGTCGAAATCCTCCGCACCCGGAGATTTCCCTACCTCGGTGTCATCGGGAGCCATTCCAAGGCCAGGCGTTTGCGACAGGACGTTGCCGCTGCCGGTTTGCCGGAGGATGCGCAGCGCGCGTTTTACTGCCCGATCGGACTGGAGATCGGTTCGGACGCGCCGCAGGAGATCGCTGTCAGCGTCGCCGCGCAGCTTCTGCAGGAGAGGGATCGTGTTCGCGATTCGAAAAGCGGAACGGCGTGACATTCCGGAGATCGAGCGCGTGATGCGCGAGTCGATCGCCGGCATCAGCGTCCGGACTTACGACGAGCGCCAGGTGGATAGCGCGCTGCAGTTCATCGCGCATCTCGATCGCGATCTCGTGAACGACGGGACTTACTTCGTGGTCGAGGATGAAGGTGAGATCGCCGGCTGCGGTGGCTGGAGTCGTCGCGCGCGGCTGTACGCGGGGAGCGGTTCGGCCAGCGATGACTCGCGCATGCTCGACCCGAAGACGGAAGCGGCGCGCATTCGAGCGATGTTCGTCCATCCGCGGTTCGAGCGGCGCGGGATCGGTCGGATGATCCTGACGCGCTGCGAAGACGACGCACGTGCGACCGGCTTCCAGCGCATCGAGTTGATGGCGATGCTCAGCGGCGAGGCCATGTACGCGGCCTGCGGCTATCGCCCGGTGGAGGATGTGCCGGCGAAGCTCGAAGACGGCACACCGTTTCCGCTGACGAAAATGGAGAAGACGGTCGAACCTCTCTAGTTATATGCTTCGCGGGCGTTATGCCGCATCGCTATCCGCAGGAAGCCGTCCTTCGCGACGGCAGGCACGTTCTCCTCCGCCCGTTCAAAGAGACCGACGTCGACGCGCTCTACGATTTCTTTCACCGTCTGCCGAACGACTACAAGCGCTTCGCGTGGGACAACGTCGACAACCGTGCGCTGATCGAGAAGTGGGGACAGAACATTGATTACGCCAGTGTGTTCCCGCTTCTGGCGATGGACGGGCGCCACATCGTCGCCGACGCGACGCTCCATCGACTGGGCGGTCCGCTGCGTCTGGTCGCCCGCATCAAATGGATGCTCGATCCCGAGTATCGCGGCGTCGGCCTCGGCACGGCGCTCGTCAATCTTTTGATTGACCACGCGCACGATCGCGGCCTGCGACACGTGAACTCGATGCTGATCTCGGATCTCGAGGCCGATGCGGTGAAGACGCTCGAGACGCTCGGGTTCAAATCGATTGTGCAACCGGGATACGGAACCGATCCGGACGGGAATCAGCACGACATGACGAAGCTGATTTTGAAGTTATAGCTTTGCTCGTACCTGCCTGACGAACGACAACAGCAGCGACGCTTCTCGCGTGGTGAGTGCGCGTTTCCCGACGAGTGATTGCAGTTCGGCGCACAGGCGGTCCGGCGATTTGTCGCCGAAGAATCCGACTTCCATCAGCAGTTCGCGCGTGTGTGAATTCAATGCGGCGATAAGGTCGCCCGGCGCGATGTCGCGTTGCTTTTCGGTGGGACGCAACCCCTTGGCAAGCTCGTAACAGAACACGCCAACGGCCTGCGCGAGATTCATCGTCGGCGAATCGGGCGACGTCGGAATGGATGCGGTGCGC
>DASVHS010000173.1:0-6452 GCA_036382495.1 Thermoanaerobaculia bacterium
TGTAGAACGCCGACTGTTCGTTCGTGAATACGCCGTGACCGGCGTACACGAACAGCTGGCCGACCTTTTCATCGAGAGTGAGTTTTTCTTGTTTCATCGATCCGCACACAGTCATGAGTAAGGCAGAAAGCAGAAGGCAGAAGGCAGAAGTGAGTCGTCGTGATGTCTTCATCCTTCTGCCTTCTGCTTTCTGCCTTCTGCCTTTTGAAAATCGAAACCAGCGACGGCCGATCCAACGCCGAGCGTAGTCAAAGACCCAATGACTGTGTACCACGGCCATGCGATCGGCGTCGCGAGCCACACCGTCGTGACCACCGCGATCCCGAGAAGCATTCCAGCAAATGCCGCGGTTTGTCCGCCGCGTCCTGTCGACGAAAGCAGAAAGACACCGAGGATCGGGCCGTTGATGAGGGAGGCGACGGAGAGGGCGGTGTTGACCGCAGCCTGTGCCGTTCCGCTGAGCGCGAGCGCGACGCAGATCTGCGCCAGGCCGGCGACGACCGTCAGGACGCGTGACACGCGCAGGTAGTGATCGTCGCTGCGATCGCGGACGATCGGCTGATAGAGATCGGCGAGCGCCGTCGCGGCGATCGAGTTCACCGACGGCGACGTCGCCGCGGCGAGAACGGCGGCGACGAGCAGCCCGGAAATGCCCGACGGAACGTGATGAATGATGAAGTCGGGGAAAACCTGATCGGACGCGTGAAACGGCGCGGCCGCGGCGCCGGTCAGATAATTCGGAAGCTCATACGGGCGGTAGTACGCGAACAGCAGCACGCCGAGAAAGAGAAATCCGATGAACTGAAAAAAGATGACGGCGCCCGAGACGAGCAGCGCGATCTGCGCCTTCCGCGCGCTCGTCGTGCAGAGATAACGCTGCACCATGTATTGATCCGTCCCGTGCGTGCTCATGTTCAGGAAGCAGCCGCCGATCACGCCGGCCCAGAACACATACGGACGCTTGAAGTCGAGCGCGAAATCGAACACGCGAAATTTGTTGTACTGGCTGCCGATCGCGACCGCGCCGTGGAATCCGCCCGGGATCGCGCCGATGAGAATCGTCGCCGCCACGATCGCCCCGACGATGTACACGCCGACATGCAGGACCTCGGTCCACACGACGGCTTCCATCCCACCGACCGCGGTAAAGAGCAGCATCACCGCGCCGATCACGACAATCGACAGCGATGCCGCGTGCGCACTGCTGATGTTGGGGAAGAACGTCTGCCACACGATCGCAACGACGACCGACGTCAGCACGAGCCGCACGGCGTCCGCGATCGTGCGCATGACGATAAACAGAATCGCCGCCAGGCTCTTCACACCGATTCCGAAACGTGCTCGCAGCAACTCGTAAATCGTCAGCAGGCTGCGCCGGAAGTACGCCGGAATGAACACGAGACAGATGACGATCCGGCCGATGAGATAGCCGATGACGAGCTGCATGAACGTGAAGTTGCCGTTGCGCGCAAACGCGACGCCCGGGATCGACACGAACGTGATCGCCGACGTCTCGGTGGCCACGATCGACCCGGAGATCGCCCACCACGGCAGATGTTGTCCCGCGAGGAAGTAATGCCGCGTCGACTTCTGATGACGTTTGCACCAGAAGCCGATGGCGATGATGGACGCGAGATACGCAACGATGATGACGAGATCGATCGGTTGCAAGCGGGAGGATTATGCACTGGGAGGGAGCGCGGGAGGAGGTTGGACACCTTGAATTTCGAAGTTCGAATTTCGAATTTCGAATGAAGAATTGGAAGAGGGTGCTCCTGATTCTTTATTCTTAATTCGAACTTCGAACTTCGAAATTCAAGGTGTCCAACCTCCTCCCTCATCCCCCACCCGTCACCGAATCATCGCCGTCACGTCCAGGTTCCCACTCACCGATGGATCCTTCTTCGACGACACGGCCACGGTTTCGTGCAGCGCGCCGCGCTTCGCCTTCGCGCCGTCGATCGTCACGGTGATCGTCTCCTTGCCGTGCGGAGGAACAGCGCGATATTCGTAGTACAGGCAGCGGCACATCGAGCGCGCGAGGTCGACCGACAACGGCTGATCGGTATTGTTCGTCAACTGGAACTGCCGGACCGCGCGCGTGCCCTTGCGGATCGTGCCGTAGTCCTGCGTCGCGGGATCGATCTTCAGTGAAACGAGCTTCGGCTTCGGGGCGGGCGTGACCGGCGCCACGTGCGTCTCCGTCACAGGAACCTGCGGCTTCACGTCAGGACGTTCGCTCGCCTTCCACATCAGCCAGCCGATCAGGATGAGCACGAGGATTCCGGCGCCGATGATCAACGCGACCCGCGGCATTGCCGCGCCGGGTGTCGACGGTTCGCTCGTGTCCGGCATGATCATGCCCGGCGGCATGATCAGCGGCCGCGTCCCGGGCTGCGTGTCGGACGGCCGCTTCCCTTCCAGCTCGCCGAGTTTGCCGAGGGCGGTGTCGATTTCGCGGATGAGCCGGGCATATTCGGCGGCGAGCTGCTCGCTCGGCGAGTCGGCCGCAAGACTGGCCAGACTCTCGCGATGACGGTTATAACGCTGCCGTACGATCTCGATCTCGCGGGTGCGATCGCCCCTGCGGACATTCACGGTGCCGAACTCGTTCGAGGACATGGCGGACATCTTTGCAAAACTGGGGCGCAGCGGCAATGCGGAGTGCGGCAAAATAGCTCTTAGCTCTCAGCTGTTAGCTCTTAGGATGACTGGCGGAGATCCCGCTAAGAGCTGAGAGCTGAGAGCTAAATGAAGATCTACCTCGCGCAACTCAACACCACGGTCGGCGCTCTCGCCTCGAACGCAGAGCTGATCCATCGCGCGTACCGCGACGGAGTGGCGGCTGGGGCGGACGTAGTCATGGTTCCGGAGCTGGCGGTCACCGGATATCCGCCGCTCGACCTGCTCGACCGCGAGATCTTCATCAACTCCGCTCTCGAAGTGCGCGACGCACTGGCTCGCGAAACCGGGAAGACCGCGCTCATCTTCGGCTGCATCACGCGGAACACGAGCTGGTGCGGCAAGCCGGTGCACAACTCGGCGATCGTCGCGCAGAACGGCCGCATCCTGCTCGAGCAGCACAAATCGCTGCTGCCGACGTACGACGTGTTCGACGAGATGCGTTACTTCGAGCCCGCGCGCAAAGTCAGCGCGATCGATCTCGGCGGTCTCTGCGTCGGCGTCTCCATCTGCGAAGACTTCTGGTTCGACGACGAAATCCTCGGCACGAAACTGTATTGCGAGAATCCGGTCGATCAGCTGGCCCGCCAGGGCGCGCAGGTCTTTCTCAACATCTCCGCGTCGCCGTTCAACACCGGCAAGCGGAAGTCGCGCTACGGACTGTTCTCGCGAATCGCGCAACGGTACGACGCGCCGCTCGTCTACGTGAACCAGGTCGGCGGGAACGACGAACTGCTGTTCGACGGATCGTCGATCGTGATCAACAAGCGCGGTGAGACCGTGTTCTGCGCGCCGGCGTTCGAGGAGCACGCCGCACTCGTGACTCTCGACGGCGCGCCGTGCCAGTCGATCCTCTCCATCCCCCAAGACGAAGAAATCGGCCGCGGCCTGATCCTCGGCCTCCGCGACTACATCCGCAAATGCGGGTTCAAGGACGTCGTCATCGGACTCTCCGGCGGCATCGACTCCGCGGTGACTGCGGCGCTGGCCGTTGAAGCGCTCGGCGCGAAACATGTCACCGGCATCGCCATGCCGTCGCAGTTCTCATCGCCAGGCTCGATCGACGACGCGCGCGACCTCGCGAAAAACCTCGGCATCGCGTTCCACGTCGTCCCGATCGGCGAAATCTACGCGCCGTACGAGAAGGCGATCGATCAGTTGTTCGGCAAGCAGGAATTCGACATCACGAACGAGAACGTGCAGGCCCGCATCCGCGGCAACATCCTCATGGCGTGGTCGAACCGCACCGGCGCGATGGTCGTGTCGACGGGCAACAAGTCCGAGATGGCCGTCGGCTACTGCACGCTGTACGGCGACATGGCCGGCGGACTCGCGCTTCTCGGTGACGTGTACAAGACGATGGTGTACCGCGTCGCGCGCTGGCTGAATCGCGAGCGCGCCGTAATCCCCGAGTCGTCGATCACGAAGCCGCCATCGGCGGAATTGCGGCCGAATCAGACCGATCAGGACTCGCTGCCGCCGTACGAGGCACTCGACGAGATCCTGAAGCTGTACATCGAGGACTGGAAGGAAGTCGACGCCATCGTCGCCGCGGGGTTCGAGAAGAAACTCGTCGAGCGGATCCTGAAACTCGTCGACACGAATGAGTTCAAGCGCCGCCAGGCCGCGCCGACGATCCGAGTGTCGAACAAGGCGTTCGGCAGCGGCCGGCAGATGCCGATCGCGCAGCGGTGGCGAAGAGAACCGGCGAGATGGGTGAAGTGAATCTGTGTAGGTGCGGGCTTCAGCCCGCACCTACACAGAAGCGGACCGCTGCTGTCCTGTGGCTTCTCCTGCTCCTGGCCTGCTCCCAGCACGTGACCCGCGATCGCTGGCAGCACATGTCGCAATCCGCAAAGCAGGTCTATGTTCGGTCGCTCATCGGCGGTGAACAAGCAAAGAACGCCAAAGGCGGAACGGGACACCGGTACACGCGCGACCCCGATGGTTACGTCAAACGAATCGATCAGGCATACTCGCGCGGCGACAACCGCGAACCCGCCTTGATCTTCGCGAGCCTCGCTGACTGAGAACGATGACGATCTCACCACACCCGCCGCTGCCGGAGTTTTACGAAGAGCCGTCCGATCGCGAGTCGTTCGTTCGCGAGATTTTCGACGACACCGCACCGTGGTACGACCGCGCCACGCAGTTCATGTCGTTCGGATCGGGCTCGCGTTATCGACGCGAAGCGCTCGTTCGCGCCGGACTGAAACCGGGGATGCGCGTACTCGATGTCGCCACAGGCACCGGAGTGGTCGCGCGCGCTGCGGCTGCGGTCACCGGCGACGCGAAGTCGATCATCGGACTCGACCCGAGTATCGGCATGCTCGCCGCCGGCCGCGCCAAGGCGACATTCAAGATCGTGCAGGCCAGGAGTGAAGCGCTGCCATTCGCCGGCGAATCATTCGACCTGATCACGATCGGCTTCGCGATGCGTCACTTCGCCGATTTGAAGTTCGTGTTCTCGCAATGCGCGCGCGTTTTGCGTCCCGGCGGACGTCTGCTGATCCTCGAGATCACCACCCCCCGATCCCGCGTGGCCCGCTCGCTCCTCGGCGCTTATCTCGGCGGCATCGTGCCGGCCGCGCTCGGAGTGATGTCGCGCAGCGCGAAGACCGCGCGCCTGATGCGCTACTACTGGGTGACCACTCGCGAATGCGTTCGTCCCGAAGTGATTCTCGACTCGTTGCGGAGCGCCGGGTTCGACGACGTCCAGCGACACGTCGAGCTGCAGATCTTCAGCGAGTACTCAGGGAAGAGGTCGTAGACCCACTATTCGGACTGGCGCTGCGCATCCATTGCCGCGTTCGCGGCGGCGACTTCCTTCTGCTTCTCCTGCAGCCGTCCGATCTGGATCTCGATGAACTCGCGGAGCGGCTGCTCCTGCGCGGCCGGCATCTCGTTGAACTCGATCGCGGACCGGAAGACGTACTCCGGACCCTTCTCACCGCGACGCACTTGCACGATCGACCGCAGCACGTGACAAGGAATGTAGATGCCGCCGTAACTCGGGAAGATCAGCGTCGCCGAGCTGCCGGCCTTGACCGGCGACCGGTGCACGACCGCTGCGCCGTGAAGACTGAGATCGATCAACTCACCGTCAACGTCGGAGAGCTGCACAGGAATCGATGCAGTCGGCACCCGCTCCGAACGTCTTCGATCGCGCCCAGACATATCAGGCTATTGTCGCAGATCCTTCGTTTCGCTCAGGATGACTCCTCGGTCACTTCAGGCGATCCCGAATCTGCTCCATGAAATCGTGGGCGATCTTCGCACCCGCAAACTCTGCAGGTCCCGCATCTTCCGCGATGATTCCGAACGCGATCTTCGGCGAATCCACCGGCGCAAACGCCATGATCACCGCCTGATATCCGTTCTTGCGTTCGCCGGCGGTGCCGGTCTTCAGCGCGAGCGGCACCCCGTCGATGTCGGCGCGCCGCCCGGTCCCTTTCGGCCGAGTCACGACCGCGACCATCGCCTGAACCATTTTCTTTGCCGCTTCGGTCGATGCGATCCGCGCCTGGGCCTGTTGCGCGGGGCCCTGCGTCACTTCGCCGAGGATCGAGCGGCGGGCGCGAAGGAGTCGCGGGGTAGTGAGGACGCCCCGGTTTGCCATCATCGACGCCAGCATGGCGACGTGAAGCGCCGTCACCGACTCGTGCTCGAGACCGATCGACATGAACGCGGTCTCGAATCGATTGAACGCGTCACCGTTGAACCGGCCGAGCGGCACTTTGAAGATGCCGAGATCCGTCTGCTGATCGAAC
>DASVHS010000174.1:0-5010 GCA_036382495.1 Thermoanaerobaculia bacterium
TTTCGCGCGCCCGGAGAACTCAATCGACTTCAACGCCCGCGCCGAAACCTTCCTCTCCGGCTGCCTCGGCGGCCGCGCCGAAGCGGTGAGCGGCGATCGCTATCCGGGATCGACGGCCACGGTGCGCGTCATCCAGCAGGGGAAGGAAGTCGCGAAATAGACGGCTCGAAACCAAATGTCATCCCGACCCTGAGCGGAGCGAAGGGGAGGGACCCGGGCGGGCGGTGGTAGCGAAGTGTGCCACCGCCCAGGTCCTTCGCCGTCTAGGCGGCTCAGGATGACAGGAGTTTTTCCAGCCGGCTCACAACACTAGCCGAACGAAACTGCTCAGCGGCTTCGCGCCCTTGCGTGCGAAGCCGCTGACGCAGCGCGGTGTCCGTCAGGACCTCGATCAGTTTTTCTCCAAGCTCGACCGCGTTGTCCGGCGGCGCGAATGCCGCGCTGTCCTTGCCGAGCGCGAGATGTTGCGGCGTCGACGTCACGACGCACGCGAGCCCCGACGCGAGCGCCTCGAGCGTCGTCAGTGCCAGCGGATCCTCGCGACGATTCGGCGCGACGAGCACATCGCACGAATGAATGAGGCGCGTCATCTCCCTCGCGGTCAACGCGACGTGAAACTCCTGCACGTCGTCGAGCGGTTCCTCGCGCGACGGCGCCCACGGCGAGACGCGAATCAGATCGAGCGTCTGATGAAACCAGCGCGCGTGGGCGATGGCGCCGTAGCCTTCGCCGATTCCCTTGTCTTCATGTTGCGATCCTCCGGCGAGCAGGACGCGGAGCGGCTGGTTTTCGCGCGGAAGGCGCTCGCGATAAAAGTCGTCGTCGACGATCACGTTCGATCGCACCAGGTCTGAGTTTGCGTCGACGACGATCTCGCCGGGCTCCGCGACGTAGCGACGCAGCTCGTCGACGTCGATCCACTCCGCCCGCGAGCTCCGCCACGTCAACGGTGCGGCTGGCGACACGATCCGAACCTGATGACCGTTCGCAATGAGTGCGTCGGCCTGCGCCGCGACAATCCGCGCGGTTGCGGAGATGCCGGTGTCCTCGAGCAGATAGGCGACGCGCATCAGCGCTTCACGGCCTCGAGGAACAGGTTGAGCCCGAAGTCACGAAGATCGAGGAAGCGCAGCTCAGGCACGGTCGAACTGTTGTAGCGCACGCGACGAACACGAAAGCCGGTGTCGCGCAGCAGTGAGGTGAGGTGTTCATCGTCGTAAATGAATCGGTGCTCACCACCCATGCGCATGTGCATGTTCAGCGCTTCACACGGGTCGTCGCTGTCGAGGTAGACGCCACACCATCGCAGGTGGCGAGGATCGCGCCGCACGTAGACTTCCTCGATCAGCGCACGCAGGTCGGGCGTCAGCAGACGCATCACTCCGCCGGTGCGCAGAATGCGATGACACTCGCGCAGCACGAGCTTTCCCGCCGTCTCATCCACGTGCTCGATAAAGTCTTCGGAATGAATGAGATCGATCGACCCGGATCGGAACGGCATTTCGCGAGTGAGGTCCGCCGCGACTTCGACGTTCATCACCGGACTGAAGTCCACGTTGATCCAGTTCGCGATGTGATGATCGCCGGAGCCGAGGTGCAGTCGCGCGCGATGCTGGGGACCGTGCGATGCGAGGTAATGTGTCCGCGCCGCTTCGAGCGTGCGGAAATACTCGGCGATGACGCCTTCGTCCTTTTTCTCGCCGTCGTAATACGCGTCCTGCAGCTTGCGCAGGCGCCGCTGCAGCCGCCACAACGTAACCCGGTCGCGCATGCTCATCGGCGTTTCCGCGCCGTCACGTAGTAGCCGGTGGGAAGCAGATCGTCTTTCGAGAACGGGATGGCGGCCTTCTCGAGCGTGGCGATCAGCGCGTCGCGTTCGTGCGTGGCGGTCAGCTCCTGCGGATCGATGCGGTCGATATCCCATCCGGCGATCGAGAGCATCTCTTCGATTGATCGCCTGGTGAAGAAGCGGAGATGGCCCGCGCACGTGAGACCCATGTAGACGTAGTCGAATCGGCCGTGCAGCAGGTCGGCGATGATCGACGCGTTCGAGAGGTTCGGGATGCTGAGCAGCAGCCGGCCGTCATCTTTGGCGAGCCGGCGCAGGTCCGAGAGGAACGTCCATGGTTCGGCGAGATGTTCGACGATGTCGCCGCCGACGATCCAGTCGAATTGTTCGTGAAGGATCGACACGATCTCGAGCGCGTCACCCTGGTACACGTCATCGAGGCGTTTCTTCGCCAGCGCGGCGGCGCGGTGATCGAGCTCGATGCCGACGACGCGCACTTTCTGCCGCTGCTTCAGCGCGGCGCCGAGGGCGCCTTCTCCGCAGCCGAATTCGAGGACGGATTTGGCGTCGGGTGCGATGCGCTCGAGAAGGTCCTGGCGCCCGTCTCCGCGCAGCGACGCCCATCGATGAATGAAATCGCTGCGAGAGATGACGACGTCGCGGCCCTTGAGTACCTCGATGAATGTCATCCGCAGGTCTCGGATGTCGGCGGTACGGCAGAGAAATGCGCCGGGGTCGGAGAGGTCCCACGTCAATCGTTCGACGCCGGCATCCACCTGCTGCAGCGTGGTTGTCTCGATCTCGAATTCGCGGAGCGTCATGTATGGCGGGAGCGTCGTCCGCTGCGCCGGCACAGCCGACTGGGTGCTTGACGGCAGCGCGGCGAATGCGTTCGAGCCGTCGAGAATCGCGGCGAGCCGATCCGGAAGTCGCGGCGAAGCAAGGAGAAGCGGATCGGTGATGACGAGGACGTGCGGCGAGTCGACGTCGACGAGAGCGTGCCGGGCCGATTCATCGAAATCGTAGTGGTGCATCTCGGCGGCGGCGCGGCGGAGGAGTGTTTCCGATTGCCACGTCGCGTACCGCTCCTCAATGGCCGGATGATCGTAGCGGGGGAAAAGGATCGCGACCGGCATCGAAACCCGATCTTATCGTGCGCGCCGATCGAAGAAGTAGCGCTCCATGCGGAGCGCGGTGTGATGGGCCCGGAATTGCTCGACGACCTGCCGGCCGCGAAGTGCGGTTCGCCGGCGCAGCGGTTCATCGGCCAGGATTGTGACCAGCGCATCGCCCATCGCTGTCCCGTCATCCTCCGGCGTGAACAGCGCGTAGTCATGCGTTGGGTCGAACGAGAGAAACGAGGGAATCGCCGACAGAACGGTAGCGATGCCGGACGCCATCGACTCGCCGGCGGGGAGTCCGAATCCTTCCTGATGACGGCTCGGGCCGAGAAAGACGTGACAGGACGAGTAGAGACGCGCCATCTCCGGCGACTTCAGGCCGATGTGAAACTCGCTGGCCAGCGTCGCCGGCTCGTCGTCCGCGGCAGGCCACTGCGAAACACGGACGAGATCGAATTGCGCTCCACGGGCACGGGCGCGACGAACCGCGTCGTATCCGACGTCGAGGCCCTTGAAGTCGGCCTGCATCGGCCCGACGAGTAAAACGCGCATCGGTGTTCCATCGTCAGGTCGCGCCAGGTTCGGCTCGCGAAAGAAAATGTCATCGAGCACCGGCCCGACGTATTGCGCATCGTCGTTGAACTGTTTACAGAGCTCGGTGAGATGCGGCGAGATCGTGATCTTCGGCAGCGGCAATCGATACGCGGCGTCGATCTGCGGCTTGATGTCGCGATAGGCCGTGAACGAGCCTTCGTAGCCCTGGCAGAGATGGATGCCACGCGATCCTGCGAGACGGTGAACGAACGGCAGCGTTTTCCAGAACGTGCCGATGACGAACTCGAAGGGCGAGAGGTCGGCGTCGTCGAACGAGTCCACGTACTCCCACTTCGCGTCCGACTTCCGCCACGAAAGCGGTCCGCCTTTTGTGATCAGCGTGACGTCGTGACCGCGCGCGGTCAGGCCGTCGGCCTGCCCGATGGCGATGCGCAAGCCGCCGGCGAGTTCGGTGTCCTCGAAGAAATAAGCGATGTGGAGCGGCTTCAAGCGGCGCGCATTCTACTTTCTGAATCGAAGCAGCCGATAGACATACGTGCCATCGAGATAACGCTGACGATAAAGCGCGCCGCTCGCGATCAGCTCATCGACCTGCGCGTTCGTCAGCGCGAGGTCGGTGATCAGCGCCGGCCGATATCGTTCCAGGCGTTGCATGAAGTAATCGATCGTCGGCGCCGCTTTCGTGGACAGATCGACTTCTTCCGTCAGTCGGTATCCGTTCGCTGCTGCCGATTGAAGAAACTCGTCGAGCCGGTGCAGCGCGCCTTCGCCGGTCGAGAACTCGTCGACGACGATGATGTCGTCCCCGATCTCCTTTGCCTTCGCGAACAGAGAGCTTGCGTCGATGTACTGCGAAGACTCCTGGAAGACGATGGTGTCGAACGGTCGCGGGACGAACTGCTCGAACGCGACGTTCTCGACTCTTACCGCGTCTCCGAAACGCTGCCGCGCCATCGCGACCTGCTTTGCGTCCGGGGTAATCCCGGCGGCGTCGTAGCCAAGTCGCGTCAATCGGTCGAGCGTGGTGCCGAGACCGATGCCGACTTCGAGGATGCGGGCGGGCGGCGGGGGGAGGCGATCGATCAGCAGCTTCGTCGAACGCTCTTGCGCGGCAGCGATCGATTCATCGGGCCGCTCGAAGAGACCGTAGTGCAGATACGACACGCCGCCTTCTTCACGCGTCAGAACGTGCATGAAGACGTTCAGCGGATAAAGGAAGTCGCGATAGGGGAGCTCGGCGGGCACGGGCGGGGATTCTACGATCCCCGCAAAAGCGGTGCACGCTGGAATCATGAAGCGATTCTTTGTCGGGGCCGCGGCGATGATGGCCCTCGTCTCCTGTCAGCGTGAGGCAACCCCCCTCGAACCCGCCCTCCGCCTGACCCTCCGCCACCACCGTCCGCCACGCCCCCACCCAGATCCCTCGCCGTCTTCGCGGCTCAGGATGACATCGGTGACCGAGGACGTCTTAATTGCGCGACGGGTCCGTTCCGCGCCGATACGGCGACAGAAACCGCAGGCTCTCCACACGGCTCTGCAGCTCGC
>DASVHS010000175.1:0-4197 GCA_036382495.1 Thermoanaerobaculia bacterium
GATCGCGATCGTCGCCAGGCCCTTCCACGTCGAGAAGCGAAGCGCTTCCGCGACAGTGGAGCTCGCGACCCAGCCGACCCACGCGTAAAGGAGGACTTCGAACGTCAACGCGAGAATTGCGAACGTGCATCCGCCGTTTGCGACGAAATTGAGCACGAGCTGCCGCGGGTTCGTCGCCGGCGGCACGAGGCGATACGCGTAAATTGCGAGCGGAATTCGGAGAAACCCGCACCAGATCGCCGGGACCACGCTCCACGCAAGTGCAGCGCGCACGTCCGCGATTTCCGCGTGACCATCGAGTTGGCGTCCGACGAGCGTTGCGGCGAAGGCAACCAAATACAGCAAACCGATCCAGCAGACTGCGTCGAGGATCAGCGCGAGAGCAAGCAGTGCGACCATCGGTCCAAGGGCGAGATCGGGAAGCACCGTATGCACGTGACGGATGTCGGTATCGGTGACCGCCGAACAGAATGTCGCGAGGATGACGATTTGAATCGTCCACCGTTCGCGTCCCCCATCGAGAACGCGCCGCATCGTCTCCCTCGGGCGATAGACGACGGTGACCAGGTCTCGCGGCGACGGCATACTTCGACTGTACGTCGAAACGCTGAGGATGGTTATGTCGCGGGCGCTTCCTGCTCGATGTCGACCGCAATGTTCCGCCACCGGCCCTGCCGGAACCGCAGCACGCTCAGCACCGCACGCGTGAAGTGACCGAGGACGATTGCGCCCCAGATGTCGGTCGGATGAAGACCGCGTGTCGCTTGCAGAATCGCGCAGAGGCCGATCGGGATGATGATCTGCGAAACGATCGAGATGTAGAGCGGGCCCTTCGTGTCACCCGTGCCTTGCAGTCCGCCCGTGTAGCTGAGCGCAACGGTGATGAAGAAGCCGGACACGCTCAGATAGCGGAGAAGTTGCGTGCCGATCGACGTGACGAGCGGCTCCGTCATTCCGAAGATGCCGAGGAGCGTGCCGGGAATCAGAAGGAACATCGCTCCGATGACAGCCGCGACGCCGACGCCGAATCGCGCGGCGACGGCGACGCCGTGCATCGCGCGATCCGGTTTGCCGGCACCGAGGTTCTGACCGGCGATCGTGGCCGATGCGCCGAGGAGTCCGACGGACGTCCACGTGATCAGCGAGAAAAGCTCGGTGTAGCAGACCGCGTACGCCGCCTGCGCCGCCGCGCTGTGATCGAGTGATCCGATAAAGCGCAGCAGCAGCACGCCGGCGATGTTCATGGCGATGCCCTGCACTCCCGTCGGCAGTCCGAACCGGAACAGCGAACGGATGATCGTGAAGTCGGGAGTGAGGTCCATCCCTTTGTGAAAGCGGATCACGGAATGCGGCGCGAACAGCCGCCACACGCCGTAACCCGAGACCAGCGTGCTGCTCGCGATCGTTCCGTATGCCGCGCCTACGGTTCCAAATCGCGGAATCAGAATGATGTTGAAGACGATGGTCAGCACCGTCATCGCCGCGCCGAGGCGCAGCGGAGTCTTGACGTCGCCCGCGGCGCGGAACGCACCGCTCAGCATGAAGAACATCATCATGCCGAAGATGCCGAGGAACATTGTGCGGAGGAAGGGGAGGGCCTGGGCCTGGACTTCGGGCGCTGCTTTCACGATGCCGAGGAGTGCCGGCGCTGCGAAGTACCCGACGAGACCCATCAAAGCCGACATTGCGATCGCCGTGAGAAACGACTGATAAACGACGCGGTTGACCTTCTCCGGCTCGTTCGCTCCTGCGAATCGCGCTACGAGTACGGCCATGCCGGTGAAGAGCGAGCTGATGAACACGATGACGACGATGACGACCTGCCAGCTCACGCCGATCGCCGCATTGCCGGTGTAGCCGACGTAGTGGCCGACCATCACGTGATCGATGATTCCCTGCACGCCGGCGATGACGTTCTGCAGCATCGTCGGCCAGGCGAGCCGCCACACCGCGCCGCCGATGGGCCCGTCGACGATCGAGCGGTCAAACTTCTGCTGCGTTTTTTCCTGCAACGTGTCCTACGAATTCGTGAGAGGGATGAATGTGCGCAGCCGGGAGTCGCGCAGGTAGAGCGCGAGCCAGGTCAGAACGCCGAAGACTACTGGAAAGTAGAACGGCTGTCCCATGCGGACATGCGTTGCGGTCCACGATCCCGAGAGGGACGAGGATTGACGCGGGACGTGGCCGATGCCGTCGACGATCATGAACAGGATGACCAGAGTACTGAGGATTCGTCCGGAGATGATGGCGGTGCGTTTGCCTTGTTCCATGAAGTTTTCTCCTCGTTCTTACATCGGAACCATTCCGCCGTTGATCATCCACGGCGTTCCGAAGCGATCGACGACTATCGCGAACTGCTCGGCCCAGAACGTTTTCTGGAGCGGCATGGCGATGTTCTTCGCTCCTTTTTCCAGCGCCTGGAACGTGCGCTTCGCGTCGGCGGGCTTGTCGTAGCTGAGAGCGACCCAGAAGCCATGGTTCGGCGTTGACGGAGCGGCGATCTGAAAATCGAGGGCGACAAGGCCGTTGCGAAACGATTTCTGATGTTGTTTCCGCTGCCGGAGCTCGCTCCCGCGTAACTCAAACCCATGTCATGGTGAGCAAAGCGGCTGGCTCCGTCCGGGCCTGAACCGTGCAGGAGCACGAAGCTCATGCCGCTGCGAAGCGATTTCTACTCTGTTTCCGCTGCCGGCGCTCGCTCCCGCGTAACTCAAACCCATGTCATCCCGAGCGTGAGCGAGGGACCCGGGCGGTGGGAGGCCGGCCTCCCTTCCACCAGGGTCCCTCGCTCACGCTCGGGATGACATGGGGCGATCAGGCGCTGACGATCGACAAAATGTTGCCGTCAGGGTCCTTGAACCACGCCACTTTGTGCGTTCCCGTGACGTGAACGTCGCCGTTCAAAGTCGTCCCCGGAAAATCGTAGTGCTCAAAGGTGACGCCTTTCGCCTTGAGCGTCTTCGCGATCTCTTCGACGTCCGCGCCGGCTTTCCACGTTGCCGATGTGGCTTTGTTCGTTCCCGCGTAAGTCGATTCGTAGATGAGCAGGATCGATGTTCCGCAGTGATAGGCGGCGGTCCCTTCCTGCTGCTTCTCGGTCAACTTCAGTCCGAGAGTCTTCTCGTAGAAGCTCTTCGCAGCCTTCAGGTTCCTGACCGCGATCGTGGCCATCACATCCTTGTCGCCGAACATCCGCGGATTCTACCTCCCTGGAAATTCCTTAGTTTTTCCCTGGAACGCCCACGCTTGAGCGTCCTATCTTGCAACTGAATAACCATAACGAAAGGGGATTCCATGAAACGCTCCGTGATCCTTCCTGCAGTGCTGTTGACGAGCGTGTTACTCGTCGCCACCTTCGCCGCCGCGCAGCCGGCGAGTCCGGGTGGCGTCGTCAGTGTCTATGCGACGGGCCTCAACAATCCGCGCGGCCTGAAGTTCGGTCCCGATGGGAAGCTGTACGTCGCTGAAGGCGGCACGGGCGGAACGAATTCGACGACCGGCTGCGATCAGGTCATCCCGCCGATCGGTCCGTACACCGGCAGTCAGACCGGCTCGCGCATCTCGATGATCGACGCGCTCGGAGTTCGCACGACCGTCGCGGACAACATTCCGTCGGATCAGACCAACCCCGGGCAGGGTTCGCTCATCAGCGGTGTGGCCGACGTCGCGTTCATCGGCAACACGCTCTACGGAGTCCTGGCCGGCGCCGGATGCTCGCACGGTGTCACGGGAATTCCGAACGGTGTCATCCGCGTGAATTCGGACAAGACCTGGGCCGTGATCGCGGATCTCGGCGCGTTTCAGAAGGCCAATCCGGTCGTGAATCCGGAGCCCGACGACTTCGAGCCCGATGGCACCTGGTACAGCCTCATCGCCGTTGGAGGCGACCTGTATGCCGTCGATCCGAATCACGGAGAGCTCGACAAAATTACGACAGCCGGTCAGATCACTCGTGTCGTCGATATCTCCGCCACGCAGGGACACATCGTTCCCACGGCGATGGCATATCAGAACGGCAACTTCTATGTCGGAAACCTCCTTACTTTTCCGATCGTCCAGGGCTCGTCGAAGATCTACCAGATCACCCCGGCAGGACAGATCACCGCGGTCGTCCAAGGGTTGACGACGGTTCTCGGCGTGACGTTCGACGATCGAGGACGCATGTATGTCCTGGAAAATACGACGAACAATCCGTTC
>DASVHS010000176.1:0-3502 GCA_036382495.1 Thermoanaerobaculia bacterium
GGCATTTACGGCATGGTCTCGGATTCCGGAGCGACGCTGCGCTTTCCGGCGGTGCTCGACTTCATGGGCGAGGCTCTGCGTCATCGCGGTCCGGACGGCCACGCCGTGCTGCGCGACGCATCTGCCGCGATCGGCACCGAGCGGCTGCGCATCATCGATCTTCACGAGCGCGCCGATCAGCCGTTCTCCGATCCGGCCGAGCAGATATGGCTCGAATGCAATGGCGAGATCTACAACTCGCATCAGATCCGCGAGCGGTATCCCGACTATCCATACCGTTCCCACTCCGACGTCGAGACCATCATCCCGCTCTACCTCGACCTCGGCTGCGAGGCGATTGCGACGCTCGATGGGATGTTCGGGCTGGCGATTCGGGACAACCGTACGGGCACGCTGATCCTGGCGCGCGATCGCGCCGGCGAAAAGCCGTTGTTCTACGCACGCGCCGGGCACGAAGTCGTGTTCGCGTCGGAGCTGCAGAGCGTTCTGCAGCATCCGTCGGTCTCGCGTGATCTCGATCCCGTCGCGATCGCCGAATATCTGAAGCTTGGCTATGTGCCCGAGCCGCGGACGATGTTCGCGGCGGTGAAGCGAGTGCCGGCCGGGGCGTACATCCGTTTCAACGGCAGCGAGGAGATCGTTCGCTACTGGAAGCCGGAGACGTTCGAGACTGTCGCGCGCCGCGCCGATGATGCAATCGTCGAGTTGCAGGAGCTCATCGAAAACGCGGTGGCGAAGCAGGTCATGTCCGACGTGCCGGTCGGCGTGTTCGTTTCCGGCGGTCTCGATTCGTCGATCCTGGCGGCGCTGGCGTCGAAGACGATCGGCGTCGACAAGGTGCACACGTTCTCCGCGAAATTCGCCGAGCAGTCGTACGACGAGAGCGGCGACGCGGCGCGTGTTGCCGTCCGCATGCGGACGCGGTATGTGCCCGTGCCGACAGATGAACAAACGCTGCTCGAGGCGCTGCAGCGAGTCACGCAGACGATCGCCGAGCCGATTGCGGATCCGGCCATCCTGCCGACGTTCCTGCTCGCACGCACGGCGCGCAATTACGTGAAGGTGATTTTGAGCGGCGAAGGCGCCGACGAATTGTTCGGCGGCTATCCAACGTACATCGGACACAAGCTCGCGCCGATGTACGACGCGCTGCCGTCGGCTCTTCGCGCGGCGGTCAAGGGTGCGGTGATGCGTTTGCCGTCGTCAGGAAAGAAAGTCACGCTCGAGTTTCTGCTCAAGCGGTTCGTCACCGATGCCGAGCGGCCGTGGATCGAGCGTCATCTGTCGTGGTTCGGCACGGGCTTGTCGAACGACGTCTTCGCGGGCGTGCCTGTCGACTTGCCGGACATGCCGCAGGCGCCGGCCGGTCGTGATCCGCTGACCGGCGCGATGCTCGTCGACTATCGCAGCTATCTGCGCGACAACCTGCTCGTCAAGGTCGACCGTGGAACGATGTTGTCGTCGGTGGAGGCGCGAGCGCCGTTTCTCGATCGCGACGTCTCGAAGTTCGCGCTCTCGCTTCCTCCGGAACTGCGCGTGCGACGACTGGAGACGAAGTGGCTGCTCAAGAAGGCGGCGGAGAAGTGGTTGCCGCGCGACATCATTTATCGCCGCAAGCGTGGACTGAGCGTGCCGATCGCGACGTGGATCAATCACGGACTGAAGAACGAGGTGGATCGCCTTCTGTCGCCGGATCGAATCCGGGCCCGTGGTTACGTCAACGAGCCGTACGTGTCGGCGCTGCTTGCCGAGCACCGCAGCGGAAAAGCGAATCACGCGCGCCCGCTCTGGGCGGTGATCATGCTGCAGTACTGGATGGAGCGCTGGGCGACGTAGCTTCGTGCAGAAGCGGATCCGCGATTTAGCTCGACCCTTCGATGCGTTTCGTGAGCGCAGGCTTCACTCCCACCAGTCGCGCGTAGAGCGCGAGTTGCCCGCGGTGATACATCTCCTGCGCGATCCCGTGATGGAACCACTCCATCCGCGTGCCTTTGTTGCCGTCGAAGCGGAGGATCTGCTGCAGCATGTGCACTTCGCCCGCGGTCCGGAACTGTTTGACGCCGTCGCGTAACGTCGATCGCAACACCGTCAGCAGCTGACGTTTGCCGCTGACCTTCGCGATCGGCTTCGAGTAGTGCGCGAGCAGTTTCGGCCACGGGTAGCGGCGCAGGTTCGTGTCCTCGCGCGTCAGCTCGCCGGCCATCATCAGCGAGACCTCGAGGATGTGGATGACGAGCTCGGTGACGCTGCGGACATCGGGCGTCGGCCGGAAGTCGAAACGGTTCGCCGGCAGATTATCGACTTCATCGATGACGCCGTTGCGGGCGTCTTCCCAGGCTTCGATCGCTTCTTCGAGCAGTGTGTTCATCGGAAGCTGGTAGCTTATGCCAGATGCAGGACCTGCGGGCCGTTCTTCCCATCATCCTATTCGTGCTGTTCGGCGTCCTGATCGTCGCTTTGATCACGACGTTGAACCGGCGATCGGCCGCTATCCGCGAGATGCTTCGCGGAATCGTCGAGCCGGCGGGCTGGACGACCCTTACGAATGTCTCGTTCATCGGATCCGGTCTGAAAGGAGAGTGGCGCCAGTTTCCCGCCGAGTTCGTGTTCAGGCAGCGGCAGAAGGGCGCGCCTCAGCGCTTCATCCTCCGGATTTCCGCCCGCTCGGACACGTACCTCAATGTGAAGCGCCGGTTCGAAGGATTCTTCTCCAACAAACCGCTGACATGGTTCGGCGCGCCGCTGATCGACGTGCACCAGCCGGCGGCGTCGCAGTTCTGGGTGCGAGGCGATCCTTCGCTGGCCGAACGCATATTTTCGGATCCGAAAGTCGCGTCGCTGATTGCGGCGAATCTCGTGGCCCGCTTCGATGAGCTGCAGGTCGACGGCTCGGGACTTCGCATCACGCGCGCCCTCGACGACCGCAACGTCAGGATGAAATACAACATGCCCTCGTTCACGATGGCATTCAACGCCAGGCAATTCGAGCCGATCGCGCACGAGCAGATCGTCCTGGCCGAAGCGATGGTCGCGAAGCTGGGTTAGTCGACGAGCTTGTCTTCGATCCGGATCTCGTTTGTCAGCGTCTTCCGGACCGGACAACGATGGGCGGCGTCGAGCAGTTTCTGGCGATGTTCCGCCGTGAGGTTGCCGCGCAACTTGATCTGCACATCGAAGCGATGGATGTATCCGCTCTGACTCGTGCAATCCGCGCAGTCCTTCGCGTACATCCGATCGTTCGCGACGGAGATCTCCACGCCTTCGAGCGGGATGTTGTCGCGCTTCGCCAGGAAGTGCATCGTCATCGAGGTACAGGCGGCCAGTGCCGATGAGATGAGATCGTAAGGCGTCGGGCCCTTGTCGGTGCCACCCGCCGTTGCCGGCTCGTCCGCGACGAGCTTGTGCGTTCCGGCGTCGATATCGACGCGGAATGATCCTGCACTGCGTGCGATGACGGGACCCATGTTGTCTCCTACCGACCGATCAATCTCAGTTGCGGCGT
>DASVHS010000177.1:0-27197 GCA_036382495.1 Thermoanaerobaculia bacterium
ATGACGAACGGCTCCATCCAGATCGGCGTGTTCAACACGGCTATGCGAAGCGCCTGTCGCCAGATCACACCACGCGCGAGAACCTGACGCCGCCAGCCGTTCACGTGTTGATGATATCGCCCAGCTTTCGGTCGACCGAAACAAGATGAGGGCGAAGGATGCGGAACAGCGCACCGTTGATGAGCGCTTCGTCGCCCGGATAGGTGGGGACGATCTGCAGTGGAAACTTCGCGAAGATCTCCGCATCGGTGCGCCGCCGGCGCGTCTGGATCGCGTTGCGTTTGATGGCGATGCGCTCCTGGTGCTGCAGGATCCACTCGAATGCGCGGAACTGCATCGCGGTCAGCGGGTCGTCGATTCTTGCGAGCGCGGGTGGGCCGAACAGGCGTCGCCGCACGCGGCTCATGAAACTTCGCTTGCCGTCCGTGCGCAGCGCGCCTTCGAACGGGCTGCGCCGCAGCTCGCCGATGCGCTCGTTGCGCGTCGTCGCGTAATGATGGAGGCGATGCAGATACGAATAGAACACCGCGCCGGCGGTGTCGCGCAGCGATGCCTCGTCGTAATTCTTCAGCGCCGTCTGCAGCGCGTTGCGCTCGAAGAGGACGCCCCGCTCGAATGCGCCGAGGCGATCGCTCGTCGCGCTCGACGCGTGGCGCACGATCGCTTTCGGCTCGTACAGGACGCGATAGCCGGCGATCCATGACCGCCATCCGAAGTCGACGTCTTCGAGATACGCAAAGTAATCGTCGTCGAAACCGCCGAGCTGCGCGAGCGGCGCGCGGCGCGAGATCATGTTGCCGCCGCACGCGAACAGGAGCTCTGCGCCGGCTTCAGGCTCTGGTTTCGTTCCCAGCGGGAAATGGAACGCCGTCTGAAATGCGTGGCCGTCGAACGTCATGACGCCGCCGATGAAGTCGATCAGCTTTCCGTCGAGATCGATGATCTTTCCGGCGATGGACATGACGTCGTCCGGCGCGTTGTCGATCGCGCGAGTCAGCGAGGCGAGCCAGCCGCGCTCGGGCACCGCGTCGTTGTTCAGATAGATGACGTTGCGTGCGGTCGATGCGCGCATCGCCGCGGCGATTCCGCCGGTGAATCCGCGGTTGTCGTCGAGGACGAACAGCCGGACGTCGGGATATCGCGACGCGATCGCCGTCGCGCTGCCGTCCGTCGATCCGTTGTCCACAACAGCGACGACCGCACCGGGCACCTCGGTCAGTTGCGCGTGGACGGCCTCGAGGCACTCCAGCGTCTGCTGCCGGCCGTTCCAGTTGACGATGATGACTTCGACCGGCGCCGCGTTCAGAACGCTCCTCCGATCCGACGTTTCAATCGATCGAGGATCGACGGCGGACGCTCCGGCAACTGCATCCGCACCGCGAATGCGTCCTTCCGCTTGTCGAATCGCGGACTCCGGCAGAACTCGGTCAGCGGCTCGAGCACCTTCGCCCACTGGTGATCGGCGACGAACCGTGCCGCGCCTTCGCGCATGGACTGGAGCGCGCGATCGTCGCGGAGGACTGATGCGATGTGAGCTCCCAGTGTTTCATCGCGGGCTGAAGCCCGCGGCCACACAGAACCGGCTTCATACCGATTCAGGATCTCGTCCGTTCCCGGCGCGGAGCTGCTGATGACCGGCAGCCCGCCCCACAAGTAATCGAACACGCGCGTGCGCATCGACAGATCCGTCTCGATCGATTGTCCGAACGTCAGCAGCGCCAGCGCGAAGCGATCGAAAAACTCGCCGCGGTGGTCATACGCGACCCAAGGCTCGAAGCGGATGAACTCGTGGTAGCCGCGCCGGCGCACATGTTCGATCGCGTCGGCGGCTTTTCCTTGCGGCGTCAGCTCCGGATTCGGATGCTTCGTGAACGTCAGCGTGATGTCGGGGATCGTCCTGCGTGCGATCGCCACGGCGTCGATCGCGACGATCGGGTCGTACCAGTCATAGATGGCGCCGAACAGAATGTCGTGGCCGCGATGGGCCGGCGCGGCGGACCTCGCCGGCTGCACGCCGAACGGTGCGATGCGGATCAACTCATCGATCGACTCGAAGCTCACGGGACTCAGCCGCCCCGCCGCCAGCATGACGCCGAGGTAGAAGAGGCGTTGCGCGTCGGATGCGCAGAGGAAGAAGTCGCCGCGTGCGATCGACGACATCAGCGTGGCGTGATCGTGTTGAAACACCTCCGCGCCGCGCTCGCTGTAGTAATGGAGGTTCTCGACGATGAAGGGATCGTAGAGGTCGACGGCGGTCGGCAGCGGTTTCCCGTGCGCGAACAGTTCGTTTGCGATGTGACCCTGCACGACTGCGACGTCGTTCTCTTCGGTCGCGCGCGCGATCGCCTCGGGTGTCAGCGTGTCGTCGCGGCTGAGCAGCGTCACCTGATGTCCATCGGCGCGAAGGACGTTCGCCATCTCGATGAAGCGGATGCCGATTCCGGCCGGCTGTCCATGCCCGAGGGGCTCGGGGCAGACCAGCAGCACACGGGTCATCCGCGTCCCCGCATCCGCTCCATCATCGCGTGCAGTTTCCAGGTGCGCGAGCGGTAGATCATGTTCAGCAGCCCTTGCAGACGTTCGATCTCTGCGTACGCAGCGCGGCCGTGGGCCTGCGACTCCTCGACGGACTTGCGCAGCCGCTCGTTTTCACTGGTTGCGGATTCAGCGTCGTTGATGGCGTGGGTGACTTCGCCGCGCACGACCTGGATCGCGCCTTCGAGCTCCTTGATGTACATCGTCCGCTCGTTGATCGCGTTGTGCAGCGACTGAATCTCGGCGATGAGCTGACTCTTCTCGCGCTCCATGCGTGCGTTCTCGTTCTCGGCCTGTGCCCGACGCCCTTTTTCCTCGACGAGCGAGCTTTCGAGCGCGATGGACTTTCGTTTCTGGCGCTCGAAGACCGTCGCAAACGTCTCGTTGCCGATGAGCGAGGCGTGCTTCTTCCACACCTGCAATTTCGCCTCGCGAAACCGCGGCGATCCTTCCGGCGCAGCGAGGACGATCGAGCCGCCGCCCTCGAAGTGCCGGATTTCGCAGGTCACTCGCGGGACGTGGGTGAAGTCGCCGCGCTGCGACAGGCGGATGAGAAAGTCCCAGTCTTCGAAGAGATCGAACTGGCGGTCGAAGCCACCGGTGTCGAGAAACGCTGCGCGCTCGACGAGCAGCGTCGGGAGCGGGATGTAGTTGTCGACGAGCAGCAGCTCGCGGTCGAAGTCGCCGCCGAACAGCCTCAGTCTCGCGTTCTTCTCGTACTGGCCCGATGCGCCGATCGCGAGAAACGCAGACACCGCGTCGGTGTACCACGCCGCGCTCGCTGGTGCGGTCTGTGCGGCCGCGGACAGCGTGGAAAGATGTTCGGGGTAGTAGAGGTCGTCATCGTCGAGAAAGGCGACGTACTTTGTCGTCGCTGCCTTCACGCCTGCATTCATCGCTTCGGACCGGCCGGCCGGTCGCTCGTGCTGCACGAGCTTCACGCCCTTCTCGACCCGTGGCGCGACGCCGCCATCGTTGACGACTACGATGTCCGCAGGATGTTCGTTCGCACGGACCGACTCGATGGCTTCGCGCAGGAGTGCCGGGCGGTCCTTCGTGCGGATGATGACGGTGACCGGCAGCGTCGCGCGAATGACTTCAATCTCCGACGGAGCACCGACGATCGCACGCAGCGCGCTGAACGGCGTGGTGCGCAGAGTGCGCATGTCGGTCGTCCAGTACGCTTCCGCGAACTTCGCCTGCGGCGGCAGTGTCAATGCGCGATACGCATTCAGTCCTCGCGCATACGCCGCGTAATCGCGAATGGCCATCTGCGAAGAATGTGCGGAGATGGCCTGGTACTTGCGCTCGGCGACATCCGTAATATCAACGAGCGTGTTCGGCCGCAGCGGCTGACTCACTTCATAGAATGCGACGCGGGCGATGGCCAGATCGGCAAACAGGCTCGCGTCGCGCTGAACGAGATCACAGAACGCGCGCGAAAGTGCCAGATGATCGGGATGAATTTCGACGGGACTGGGAACGCAGATCAGGTCGGGCTTGAACGCCAGAAGATGCTCGCGCAGAGGCACCGCTACGGCATCGTCGAGAGCACGATCGGCGAAACGGAGGAAGTGGATGTCGGCCTCGCCGAGCATGGCCAGCGCCTTGCGCGACTCGCTCTCGCGCTGCGCTCGATACGCGTTGCGATCGGCCGCGGACGGCTCCGCCTCCGCGCCGTCGGTCGTGACGACGACTCGAACCGCGCGCCGTTGCGCAATGTGCTGCGCAACGAGCCCGCCGCAGCCGATCACCTCGTCGTCGGGATGGGGAGCGAGCACCAGAAGACGTTCGCCGAGGAGTCGAGCGGCATCGTACGGAATGGTGTCCGCTTCGATGTGCATCTCATTCTCGATTATATGTGCCGTTGCCGCGCGTGCCTGATCTGGCAGATGATGGAAGCGGCTCAAGCGTGAATACTTCCGGCGCACGTGCACCGCAGCTCGCAGCCGTCTTGACGCTCGTGCAGGACCTTACCGCGCTCGCGGACAGCGAGTCGGCGGCCGACCTGTTTGGCCATGCCTTTACTACGCTGGCCAGGACGATTCCGTTTGACGTCGGCGTAGCCGTCCTGCTCGAGCAGCGTCTCGACCTCTACATCTCGGCGCGCGCCGGCTCCGGGAATCGGGTGGGCGAGAAACTGATCGGCCGCGTCCGTGAAGTCCTGCGGAGCGTCATCCCTCCCGATTTTACGGACCTCGAGGTCGTGGTCATGGACGAAAGGCACAACCTCGACGGCGCGGCAGGGAACGAAGGTGCCGATCACGACGTGCATTCGAGTCTGAGACAGGAGAATCGCACCGCCGGCCTCGTTCTGGTCTGCCGGACCGGCGCCGCGTTCACCGACGACGAACGCCGCATCGTCGAGATTTTTTCGGCCCAGCTCTCGATGCTTCTCGATAATCTGCGGGCTCGCGAGAAGATCCTCAGCCTCGCCGATCTCGATGAACTGACGGGCGTCCCGAACCGGCGCTACTTCCGCCGCCAGCTGATGCAGGAGATCGAACGCTCGCGCGTTTACGGTGTGCCCATGTCGATCCTCCTGATCGACGTCGACGACTTCAAGCACATCAACGACACACTCGGTCACCTGACGGGCGACATCGTTCTGTCGGAGCTCTGCGGCGCCATCCGGAGCATCCTGCGCTCCCCCGACGCCATCAGCCGTTTCGGCGGGGAAGAATTCGCGGTTCTTCTGCCGCACACCGATTCGTCGGGCGCCGCGGCCGTGGCGGGCCGGATCCTCGAGCAGGTGCACGAACTCTCGGTGACCGATGCCGACAACCGGCCGATTCGCTGTAGTGTGTCGATCGGAGTCGCCCAGTTGCAGGCTGGAGATGTGACGTTCGATGACATCGTTCGACGCGCGGACGCCCACCTGTACGACGCCAAACGTCAGGGAAAGAATCGGTATAGCGTCTGATGGCCTCTCGATATCTCGTCGCGAACTGGAAGATGAATCTTCCGCCGGAAGGGATCGGCCCGTATCTCTCCGCGGTCGGTGCCGCGCCTTCGCCGGACGCGACGATCGTCATCGCGCCGCCGTTTCCGTATCTTCGCGAAGTCTCGTCTCAGTCGAAGCTCGCTATTGCCGCGCAGAATTGCGCGGATAAGGACAAGGGCGCGTTCACCGGCGAGGTGTCCGCGGACATGATCCGCGACAATGGCGCGCGCTACGTCATCCTTGGACACTCGGAGCGCCGCTCGATTTACGGCGAGTCGGACGTCGTCGTCGCCCGAAAACTGGCGATGGCGCTGGCGACGGGACTCGTTCCGATCCTCTGCGTCGGCGAGGAGTTGCGCACGCGTGACGCGGGACAGGTGGCGTCGTTCCTGGCCGGTCAGATCCGCGCGGCGGCGGACGCCGGTCTCGACTCAGTGACGGAGATCGTCCTGGCGTACGAGCCGGTCTGGGCGATCGGAACGGGCCGCAACGCGAGCGGAGTGATGTGCGGCGACACGATCGCCTACATCCGCGACGCACTGAAGCGTTTCTGGCCGGCAAAGCTCGCCGGAACGCCGATTCTGTACGGCGGGAGCGTCACACCGGAAAACGTGCACGATCTCGAGACGAACGGACGGATCGACGGATACCTTTGCGGCGGCGCCAGCCTCGATTCGGGCCGTTTTCTCGCGATTCTGCGCGGGATGCATCGATCGGCCTGACGCCTTGACTTGCCCTCACGTTCCGGGAAGAATTCGACGGCTCAAGGGGTTAGCAGCGAGGCACCGGAGAATTCCATGACCGTATTGCTCGTCGTTCTGCACATCGTCATCAGCATCTTCCTGATCCTCGTCGTCCTCGTCCAGCAGGGCAAGGGCGCGGATCTGGCGGGCGCGTTTGGTGGCGGCGGATCACAAACTGCGTTTGGCGCGCGTGGCGCGACGACGCTGCTCCACAAGCTCACGACCGGATTTTTCATCCTGTTCGTCATTACCTCGATGACGCTCGCGGTGATGGAGACGCGTCCGCGCAGCTCACTGATGAACGACGCGAAGACTCCGGCGAAAGCCGCTCCCGCGAAAACCCCAGCGAAAAAGTGACGCGAAGCGTCATCCTGAGGCGCGCAGACGCCGAAGGATCCTGATCTTTGAATCGCCTGCCCAAGTGGCGGAATTGGTAGACGCGCACGTTTGAGGGGCGTGTGGAGTAATCCGTGCCGGTTCGAGTCCGGCCTTGGGCACCACTACCGGTCGCTGATTCGCCGGTCGTACTCGGCGGCGCGATCCAGAAACGACTCGATGTTCCGGCCGAGGATCAACTTCTCCGACAGCTCGGTCGCTTTGTCGAAATCGCCTCGCAGGCGTTCCGCCTCGGCGAGGTAGTAATCCCGCAATCCCACTTCGATCTTGAACTCGGGATATTTCTCCGCGAGCGTGCGCATCCATTCTTCGACCTGACGGCGCCGGTCCTTGTCACCGTTGCCGTTTTTCAAGTCGTTGAGAAGCGTGGTGACGACGCCTGAGAGAATCTGCTGCTTCTGCGCGTTAACTTCGGTTTCAGCCACGGCGCGATCGTATCACTCCACTACAATGCGTTCTCGTGAAAGTGCTGATCGCGAATCGTGGCGAGATCGCGGTGCGCATCATCCGCGCCTGCCGCGAGATGGGCCACGCCACCGTCGCCGTCTACTCCGACGCCGATCGTGCGGCACTCCATGTCGTCTACGCGGACCAGGCGATGCCGATCGGCCCGGCGCCGTCGCGCGAGAGTTACCTGCGCGTCGATCGGATCATCGAGGCGGCGAAGAAAACGGGGGCCATGGCCGTGCATCCGGGCTACGGATTTCTCGCGGAGAACGCGAATTTCGCGCGCGCATGCCGTGATGCCGGATTGATTTTCGTCGGCCCGTCGCCGGAGTCGATCGACGCGATGGGCTCGAAGACCGAAAGCCGCCGGCGGATGAAAGCTGCCGGGGTGCCGGTCGTGCCGGGCCTCCTCGAGCCGGTGAAATCGGTCGACGAGATCGTCGAGTTCGCGCGCGGCGCCGGATTCCCGATCATGATCAAGGCCAGCGCCGGAGGAGGCGGGAAGGGGTTGCGCCTCGTCGAGCGTGAAGCCGATCTCCGTCCGGCATTCGACCGCGTGACGAGCGAGGCGCAGTCGTTTTTCGGCGACAGCGCCGTGTACGCCGAAAAATTCGTCGCCTCTCCCCGCCACATCGAAGTCCAGATCCTCGGCGACCAGCACGGGAACCTCGTGCACATCGGCGAGCGTGAATGCACTCTGCAGCGCCGGCATCAGAAAGTCGTCGAGGAATGTCCGTCGCCCGTGGTCGACGCGGAACTTCGTGAACGACTCGGCGCGATGGCAGTGAAGGCTGCACGAGCGGTCAACTACTACTCCGCCGGCACGATCGAGTGCCTGATGGGCCCCGACCGTCAGTTTTATTTTCTCGAGATGAACACGAGGTTGCAGGTCGAGCATCCGGTCACCGAGATGGTCTGGGGCGTGGACATCGTCAAGGAGCAGCTGCGGATCGCCGCAGGCGAGAAGCTGCGATTCACCCAGGCGGATCTCGCACCATCGGGTCATGCGATCGAGTGCCGCATCTACGCAGAAGATCCGTCGCGCAAGTTTGCACCGTCGCCGGGTTTGATCCGCTACATCAACCTGCCGGAAGGACCGGGTGTTCGCAACGAGAACGGCGTCTACGCCGGCTACACAGTTCCCGTCTTCTACGATCCGATGCTGTCGAAACTCATCTGCCACGGCGCGACTCGCGACGAGGCGGTCGCGCGGATGAAACGCGCGCTGATGGAGTATCGCGTCGAAGGCATCGACACGACGATCCCGTTCTTCTCGCTCATCATGAATCATCCCGACTTCGCGGCCGCAAAGTTCGACACCAGCTTCATCGATCGCATTCTCAAGGAAGTCGATTTCACCGGTGGCGGCGCGAGTGACAGGGAGCTCGACGCTGCGATTGCCGCCGCGGCAATCATGGCGTTCGAGGAATCGCAGAATGTGCGCTTGCCGGAGAACGGCGGCTCGGCGTGGAAACGCGCGGGCCGGAGCGAGGGGCTGCGTTGAGATTCATCGCCCGGCACGACGAGAAGGAGACCGAAGTCGAAGTCGAGCGGCACGGCGCCGGGTACCGCGTCCGGATCGGCGAACGCTGGATCGAAGCCGATCTCGTCGACGCGGGAGGCTTCGTGCGTTCTCTGCGCCTCGAGGACGGAACACAGTTTTCACTGCTCCATCACCGCGAAGGCAACGTGCACGAGATCACGCTCGGCAGCTCGACGATCCCGATCGAGATCATCGACCCGCTCGCTCACCGCCGCCGGCGCGGCGAGGACGACATGGGCACTGGCGGCGCCGTCAAGGCGCTGATGCCCGGCCGCGTGGTCCGCGTCCTGGTCAGCAAAGGGGACACCGTCCAGCGGGGCGCCGGGCTGCTGATCCTCGAGGCCATGAAGATGGAGAATGAGATTCAGGCCCCCATCGACGGCGTGGTTGACGAGATTTTCGTGACGCCAGGGGACACCGTCGAAAGCGGCGCGGACCTCGTGAATATGTCATCGCGAGATTCCATGTCATCCCGAGCGTGAGAGAGGGACCTGGGTGGAAAGGGAGGCCGGCCTCCCCGCGCCCGGGTCCCTCGCTCACGCTCGGGATGACATGGGATGTTGACCTGGTCCCTCGGCACCTCGCGATGACATGGGATGTTGACCCAGGTCCCTCGGCACCCTCGCGATGACAAGGGATGCTGACCCTCGTCCCTCGCTCACACTCGTGATGGCTGGTACCATCCTTTCATGGCAGCGACCGAGGCGACAGGTCCGTATCGCGTCGGAGAGCGGATCGGCGCGTCGGTCTGGAAGGGTCAGGACACCCGCAACGGCAAGACCGTCGCGCTGAAAATCCTGACGAAGCAGCTCCCGAAGGACCAGGCGAAACGCGACGCAGTGATCCGCGAGATCCGTGTCGCGGCGGCGCTCTATCACTCGTTCCTCGTCCCGATCACCGAGATCGTCACGCTCGGCGACAACCTCGTCCTGGTGATGTCGCTGATCGAAGTGCTTGCGATCACGAAGTACGTCAACAGTAAGGCGCTCGCGCGGCAGGACTTTTTCCGTCTTGCGTACCAGCTCGTCGATGGCCTGAAGTATCTGGGCACGAAGGGTCTCATTCACGGCAACATCAACGGCGACTCGGTGATGGTGACGCCCGACGGGCAGATCAAGATCGGCGGCATCAACATGATGAATCTTCAGCTGAAGCCGGGCGGCATTTCGTCCGCGTATCAGCAGAAGAGCGCCGACGCGCGCAGCGTCGCGTACATGGCGCCGGAGCAGGTCACCGGTCAGGCTGTCGAAGCGCGGACCGACATCTACTCTGCCGGCGTCGTGATGTACGAGATGGCGACGGGACGATTGCCCTATGACGCGACGACCGCGTCCGATCTCGCGCGCAAGATCGTCGAAGGACAGCCGCTGTCGCCGACGTCGACGAATCCCGGCATCGACAAGGCCGTGCTCTCGATTCTGGGCAAATGTCTTTACAAGGATCAGTTCCGGCGCCAGAAGGACGCGAAGTCGTTGCTCGAGGACATCACGAAGGCGGAGCCGGAAGCGGCGAAGTTCGTGACCGAGCTCGTCTCGCGCGCGTCCGCAACCGCTGCACCCGTGCAGGATCCCACGGCGAAGCAGGCCATTCTTTTCGTGGCCGACGTCGCGAACTACGACGAGCTCGCGAAATCGAATCCTGACGCCGCCAACCGCGCCGTCTCCCGCATGCAGCAACTCCTCGGCGAATCGGTGTATCTGTTCGACGGTCAGGCTCTCGATCCGTTCGGCAAACGCATGATCGCCGAAATGCCGAGCGTGGAAAACGCGCTCGAGGCGGGGCGGAAGGGCGAGTTCGATTTTTCGCCCGATCAGCAGGGTCCCGATCCGATCCAGATTCGCCTGCTCCTCCATCATGGCAACGTCAGCGTCAAGGACGGGCACGTCAAAGGCGATGGCGTTCAGCGCGCGGCCGAAGTTCTGACGCAGTTGCCGCCGCTCACGCTCTATCTGACTGAAGAGTTCCTGAAGAAGGGGCGGGGAGCGGTGCGCGTTCGTGACGCCGGAGCGCGCGGCGGAGTGAAGCTCTACACGATCGTTCCGTCGGAGGCGCCGCAGCCGAAAATCATCGAGCCGTCGACGGCCGAGCTCGAAGCCGACGAAGCGGCCGAAGCCGAAGTCGAGATGCAGGCGATTCTCGCCGACAACAAGAAGCGTCGCGCAAGAAGCATCGGCCTTGCCGCAGCGGCCGCCGCGCTGCTCGTCGTCATCATCGGCGTCGTCGCGGTGGTGGTGATGCGCAAGCGGTCGACCCCGGCGCCGGTCCTGACGACAACGGTCGCCGCGCAGTCACCGCGCAACTCACCACAGCTCGCGAAAGTCCTCATCAACCCGATCACCGTCGAGGGTACCGATCCGCTTCTCACGGATCGCGCCACCGCGATCCGGCTTGGTGCGACCGAAATCCTGCGTCATGTCCCGGGGTTGCAACTCGCCGATGCGGCGGGTCCCGACGTCACGCCATTCGCCGCAACGATTCGGACGAGTACGGCCGGACCGGAGATGGTGCCGCAGACGCCGGCGGGCGCGCCGCCCGTGCCGGTTCCCGACACCGCCAGCGGAATCCACGTCGTGCTCGACTGGGTGACCGCGCAGGCCCGTGTGCCGGTCCGTGGCGTCAGTCAGTCTCCGGTTGCTCTGAACGCGTACGCCGACGCCGTGACCGCGATCGCCGCGAACGATCCCGTGAAAGCGGACGCCTCACTGAAGGCGGCCGTCGCCGCGGATCCGGGATTTCTCGAAGCGGAGCTGCTGGCGATGCGTTACTTCTCGATGCACAACGACGCAACGAATGCTGTCGCCGCGGCGAAGCAGATCATGACGCTCGATCCCTCGAATCTCGACGCGGCCCGGCTCGTGGCTCGAACGACGTTGTCGCTCGGCGATGTCCAATCCGCGTTCGCGGCGTACAACGTGATCCTTCACAACAACGCCGGCGACGCCGAAGCGCTGACACACATCGCGCGCTACGCCTTGTCGGCCGGCGACACGACTCGATTCAACGCCGCTCGAGCGCGCATGCAGCGCATCTCACCGTCGGCGATGGCTGTTCACGAAGGCGATCAACTCGCGGCGACGGGACGTTTCCAGCCGGCGATCGACACGTACTTCGCGCTTGAAGAGAAGACGCCTAACAATCCGGCGCTGTCGCTGAAGATCGGCCGGTTCTCAGTGTTGAATCACTCGCTCCCGATCGCGGAGCTGGAGTTGAACAAACTGCAGCAATCCGATCCGACGTACGGCTACCACCTGCTGAAGGCGTACATGGCTGCTTCCCAGCGGAATGTGGCCGAAGCGGAGCAGGAATTGACGGCGGCGTCGCAGGCGTCGACGCCGGGAGACGATTACTGGACCAGCGCCGCCGAGATCAACGTCCTCCTCGGCCAGAACGACAAGGTTCTCGAGGATCTCGAGAAAGCGGTCGCCCGCAAGGAGCCGACGGCGAGCTACATCATGACCGATCCGCTGTTCGCTTATCTTGTTCAGGACGAACGGTTCCAGAAGATCCGCCAGGCCGCCGCGGCTGCGCAGCAGGACATCCGCACCGCCCTGGCGCAGGTCGTGATCTGATCTTCTTTCTATGATCGTCACTGCCCGACTGAGCTTTTCCGCCGCGCACCGTCTCCACAATCCGAACCGTGACGCCGAGTGGAACCGCCGGACATACGACAAGTGCGACAACCCGCGCGGACACGGCCACAACTACTTCCTCACCGTCAGCGTCCGCGGAAAGATCGATCCGGAGACCGGGATGGTGATCGATCTCAAGAAGTTGAAGGACATCATGCGCGACCGCGTCGTCGATCGCGTCGATCATCGCAATCTGAACGAGGACATCGACTTCCTGACGGGTGTCGTCCCGACCGCGGAGAATCTCGCGCGTTGTTTCTGGCAGCAGCTCGCGCCGGCGATCACGCAGGGCTCGCTTTACGAGATCGTGCTCGAAGAGACGGAGAAGAACTCCGTCGTCTATCGGGGAGAGGACGAGTGATGAATTACGACCTCGCCGTGATGGCGCTGGAAGGTTTGACGCGGGCACCGATGACCGTGCGCGTCGATGGCGGCGATGTTGTGATCGAAGGCGACGGCGCTTCCTTCAGGGAGCTCGCGCGGCTCTGTCTCCTCCTCGGCGGCGCCGGTGCGACGCCGGAGGACGGATTCGAGCTGCAGCCGGGGACGCATGTGACGAAGACGTCGCCGCGGTTGCGACTGAACGTGAAGTAGTGGAGGACAGGCAATCCTGCCTGTCCTCCACTACTCACGAGTCGTAATCCGGGCTGTACGTCACCAGCTCGCGCAGGAACCGCACGCGATTCGTGTTGTCCTTGTCGTCGACTTCCAGGAGATCGCGGATCGAGAGCATGCCGACGAGGTTCCCTTCCTTCACGACAGGAAGATGACGGCATCCGACGGAATGCATTTTCGCGAGCGCCGAGTCGACGCTGTCGCGCGGGTCGGCGACGACGATGTCCTTCGTCATCACGTTTGAGATCAGCGTCTTTTCGGGATCGAGACCCTCCGCGACGACGCGAGACATCACGTCGCGCTCGGAAAACACGCCGACGAGGCGGCCTTCGTCGAGAACAGCGACGGCGCCGACGTTCTCATTCGACATGCGCCGCGCAACTTCGCGGACGCTCTCAGACGTCTCGGCGTGGATGAGAGGACGGCCTTCGATGATCTCTGCGATCTGACTCATGCCAGCTCCTTCACCGGCTGACGCCGGGCCTTCGGGTTCGTGAGCTCCCGCGCCACGTTGCCGAGGCCGTCGTAGGCCGCGTATTTGTAAGCCTCACTGAGAGTCGGGAAGTTGAAGACGCTCTCGATGAATGCGTTGATCGTACCCTCGAACTGCATCACCATCATGCCGATGTGCAGAAGCTCGGAGGCGTTTTCGCCGACGATGTGCACGCCGAGCAGACGGAAGTCATCGGAGTTGAACACGAGTTTGATGAGGCCCTTCGTGTCGCCGATGATCTGTCCGCGCGTGTTGCTGCGATAGAACGCGCGGCCGACGTCGAAGTTGATCTTTCGTTCCCGGCATTGCTCTTCGGTCAGACCGATCGTCGACAGTTCCGGGATCGTGTAGATGCCGTAGGGCAGGTTCTTCGCGACGCTCGTCTTGTATTTGAGGTCGAACGCGTGAACCATCGCCACGCGTGCCTGCTCCATCGATGTCGATGCCAGCGCCGGGAAACCGATGACGTCACCGGCCGCGTAAATATTCTCCGTCGACGTCTGATAACGCTCGTTGACGATGATGAGTCCGCGGTTGCCGGTCCTGATGTTCGCCGCCTCGAGGTTCAGATCCTCACTGTTGCTGCTGCGGCCGGCCGCGTAGAGCACTTTCTCGACGACGAAGCATGAGGAGTCCTTGAGCGTCACACTGACCTGGTCGCCGACTTTTTCAATCGTGTCGACGTCGCTGCCGAGATGCAGCGTTACGCCGAGCCGGTTCTCCATTTCGCCGAGGAGGACGCGGACGATTTCACGGTCGATGTGGGGGAGAAGTGACGTGCGGCCGTCGACGAGATGCACCTCGACGCCGAGCGCGGCGAAGATCGACGCGTACTCGCAGCCGATGACTCCTGCGCCGACGACAGCCATCGACAGCGGGATCGTATCGATCTGCAGGATCGTGTCGCTGTCGCAGATGGCGTTGTCGTCGAATGGGACCGTCGATGGACGATATGGCGACGAGCCGGTCGCGATCAGGATGACTTTGCCTTCCAGGACCGTCGTTCCGCTCGCTGCGACGACTTCGATCTGCGTCGGCGATTTGAACCGCGCGTTGCCGGTGTAGCGGTCCACTTTGTGGCGTCGCAGGTTCTCCTCGATGCGCTTCCACTCGCGCTCGACGACGAGATTTTTGCGATGCATGAATTCCGAGATGCTGACGTCGCTCTTGATCTTCATCACGACGGTGTCGCGGAAACCGCGCTGGCGGAAACCGGAGAGATGGAGCGCGGACTCGCGCAGTGTCTTCGACGGAACCGTTCCCGTGTTCACGCACGCGCCGCCGAGGATCGGCTCACGCTCAATGAGGGCAACGCTCTTCCCGAAGTAGGCGGCTTGCGCCGCCCCTTTTTCGCCAGCCGGACCTGAGCCGATGACGATGAGGTCGTACATGGAGAATCAATACTGAATCAGCGTATGCACGTCGATGCCCGCAAGTTTCTTTCTTGGATCGAGAAAGGTTAGCTCAATCAGGGTCGCAACGCCGAGAAGCGTTGCATCGAAGCCACAGACGAGGGCGGCGGCAGCGGCGGCGGTGCCGCCGGTGGCGAGCACGTCGTCGATGATCAGGACGCGGTCGTCCTTCGTCAGCGCGTCGTCGTGAATCTCGAGCGCGTCGGTCCCATATTCGAGGACGTACTCGTTGCGGCGTCTCGTCCACGGGAGCTTGCCGGGCTTGCGGATCGGCACGAAGCTGGCGCCGAGGATTCGGGCCACGCAGCTGCCGAAGATGAATCCGCGCGATTCGATTCCTGCGACCGAGGTGACGCCGGCGCGCCGATACGGTTCTGCGAGCTCGTTGACGCTGCGCTCGAATCCACGCGGCGAACGGAGCAGAGGCGTGATGTCTTTGAACATGATCCCCGGTTTCGGAAAATCAGGGACGTCGCGGATGAGCGCCCTCAGCTCGTCGGCCGCCGCCATTAGAACTTCACGTCGAAGTCACCGAGCCTGCCGGTGAATTCCTTCGTCTCCTGATCGATCTTCGTCACCTCGGCGTAGCGCGGACCTTCCTTCAACTCTTCGATCCACTCGTCGATCGCCTTCTTCTCGCCTTCGACGATCGCGTCGACCGTTCCGTCGCGCTGGTTGGAGATCGAACCCTTGAGGCCAAGGCGCCGGGCGACGCGGGTGGCGAAGAAGCGATAGCCGACGCCCTGCACTTTTCCGTGGATTCGGACGATGCGCAACTCTTTCATGTGGCGCGATCTTATCAGCGGCGGCGTCGTGATCGGTGCGTCGTGGCCTTTTTCTTCGCGGCTGGCTTCGGCGCCGGCGCCGGAGCCTGAATGACGATCGTTTTCGGTGGCGCGTTCTTCATTGCGTCGACACTCTCCTGGAGAGCCGTGAGCGTCGCCGCGGTCGTCGCGTTTTCGTCGCGAAGACGCTTCATCTGCGTGTCGAGTTGCTGGCGTTCCTGTTCACCGAGAGTGACGAGGGCGATCGTC
Source organism: Thermoanaerobaculia bacterium (assembly GCA_036382495.1). Taxonomy (GTDB): domain Bacteria; phylum Acidobacteriota; class Thermoanaerobaculia; order Gp7-AA8; family Gp7-AA8; genus DASVHS01. The sequence continues at coordinate 15,792 of DASVHS010000177.1, forward strand.
GCTGCGGCTGCGGCATCCGTGCGCGGAAACTGCTGGATGATGCGGCCGAGCTCTTCGCGTGCGTCGTCGCGTCTTCCCGCGTTGAGCTTTTTTCTCGCGTCTTTCATCAGCGAGTCCGCTTTGAGATCGTTCGGAACACTGAGTGCGAGATACACCGCGGCTCCGCCGAGGATGGAGGACACGATGGCGGTGAAGCTGAGAAGAGCTCGGACTTTCATATGTCATCCTGAGCGCCGCAGAGCGCGAGGGATCTGGGTGGTTGGCACCGTTCCCCCGCCCGGATCCCTCGCCGTCGGAGCCTGCCCTGAGCGCAGTCGAAGGGCGGCTCAGGATGACTCCTCATCACTCTTTCCAGCCGAACTTGCCGACGAGCGGAACGAACTCGGCGCTGCCACAGTCTTCGATCTGCAAGGCCGTTCCGACGCGGGTCACGAGAGCCAGCCGCTGTTGATTGCCGGAGCCGACGGGGATGATCATCTTTCCCGTGCGCGCGAGTTGTTGCACGAGGGGATCGGGGATCTCCGGCGCGCTCGCGGCGACGATGATGCGATCAAACGGCGCCTGATCGGACCAGCCGTACGTTCCGTCGAACACCTTCACCGCGGCGTTATTGATCTTGAGGTCGCGGATCAGCTGCGACGCCCGGAGCGCCAGCTCGTTGATCCGTTCGATCGAGAAGACCTTCGCGCACAGCTTCGACAGAACCACTGCCTGGTATCCCGTTCCCGTGCCAATCTCGAGCACTTTCTCCTTGCCGGTGAGCTCGAGCAGCTCGATCATGCGCGCCACGATGTACGGCTGCGAGATCGTCTGCTTCGCGCCGATCGGCAGCGCGCCCGGCCCGTACGACTTCGACGCGACGACCGTCGGGACGAACAGGTGGCGGGGCACCTCGCGCATCGCCTGGAGCACGCGCGGATCCTTGATGCCGCGCGCGGCAACGTGCCGTTCGACCATCAACGCACGTTGATGCGCAAATTCGCGTTCGCGTGCGGCGGTGTCATCGAGCTTTGGCGACGTGGGCAAGTCTCTCCTCGAGCGGTTTGAGCCGCGCGATCGATTCGTGGTGCGTGAGGTCGAGATGGAGCGGCGTGATCGATACGTAGCCGTTCTTGACTGCTTCGAAATCCGTGTTCTCGCCGGGGTACCACGTCGGCTCTTCGCCCCCGATCCAGTAATACTTTTTTCCGCGCGGATCGAGCCGCTCGATCACGCCCTCGGAGTAGATCCGCTTGCCGAGTTTCGTGATCTTCACGCCCTTGAAGTTGGATGGCGGGAAGTTCACGTTGAGGATGATTCCGGGATCCTGCTTTTCGCTGATGTACTGTCGGGTCAGCTCCGCCGCGAAGGCGGCAGCGTGGTCGAACGAGAAGTGCTCGCCGATGAGGGACGAGAACGCCAGCGACGGGATGTTCAGAAGCGCTCCCTCGAACGCCGCGGAGATCGTGCCGGAGTACGTGACGTCGTCGCCGAGATTCGGGCCGAAGTTGATGCCGGAAACGACGAAGTCGGGGCGCGCACCTTTGAGGAGCGACAACACCGCGAGATTGACGCAGTCGGTCGGCGTGCCGTCGACGATCCATTCGTTCTCTTCGAGCTTTTGAAGGCGCAGCGGACGGTTCAGCGTCAGAGCGTGCGACGCGGCGCTCTGCTCGCGATCGGGCGCGACGATGATGACTTCGCCGACGCTGCGCAAAGCGTCCGCGAGCTTGCGGATGCCTTCGCTGTAGATTCCGTCGTCATTGGTGACGAGGATTCGGACCATCTGCTCGAATCGTAGCAGACGTTTGCGACACGATCATCGCGCTGAGAATCAATGACGCGCCGGCGATGAACGCGATCGTGAGCGGCTCGTGGTACCAGATGATCGACGTCAACGCCGCCGCCACCGGCTCGAACGCGAGAATCACCGCGGCCTCGGTCGCGCTGACGTGAGCCTGCGCCCACATCAGTGCAGCGAATGCCAGCGCCGTCGTCACGATCGCGGTGAAAATGATGACGATGACGATGCCGCGCGTGAGCTGGGGACGCGGCGCGAAGAGCGACGCCGGTGCCGCGGCCAGTCCGACCGCAAGAACCTGCACCGCTGCCAGTCCCGTCGCCGAATGCCGCGCGCTGAAACGTGCCGACAGGATCACGTGAAACGCGAAGACGGCCGCGCACGCAACGGTGAGCGCGTCACCGACGCCCGGCCGCGCATCGAAGCCGCCGATCATCGCCGCCGTTCCGATCAGCGCGAGCACGGAGCCGGCCCACGCGCGAAGCGAAACGCGGACTCGATAAACGAGCGCGTCGCAGAACGGAACCATCACGACGTAGAGGCCTGTGAGGAACGCCGATCGCGACGGTGAGATCGACATCAGGCCGTGCGTCTGCAGCCAGTAACCGGCGAAAACGAGCAGACCGAGGACGATGCCGGGCCGGATGATGCCGCGTGTGACGTTGCGGCGAGGAATCGCCACGAGCATCAGGATCACTCCGGCGAGCGTGAAGCGCAGAAAAATGAACGGCTCCGGCGCGATGCGGCCGAGGATGTTCTTGACCAGTGTGAAGGTGGCGCCCCAGGCTGCCGCCGTCAGGAGCAGAGTGAGCGCCGCGACATAACGACGCTTCAACGCGTGCTCGTCGCCGCGGGCCGCGTCCGCTGAATCTCGGCGAGACGCTTCTGCAGGCTGGCGAGAAGAAGCAGCATCGCGATGACCATCACGATCCCGATGATCCTGACCATCCAGCGACCGCTCATGACGTCCATCTCTCCGCATTGCGCGCGGCCCACTCGATCGCGTAACGCATCGGCCGCGCGTCGGCAATGCCGCGGCCGGCGATGTCGAACGCGGTGCCGTGATCGACAGACGCGCGGAGATAAGGCAATCCGATGGTCACGTTCACCGAACGTTCGAACTCGAGCGTCTTGACCGGGATCAGCCCCTGGTCGTGATACATCGCCATGACGACATCGTACTTGCCGTTACGGGCCGCGAGGAAGACCGTATCTGCCGGTGCCGGACCGTGCGCGTCGATGCCGAGGCGGCGTGCCTTTTCGATTCCGAGGGCGATCGTCTCCTCTTCGCGTCCGAACCGGCCGGACTCGCCCGCGTGAGGGTTCACACCGGCGATCGCGAGGCGCGGTGATTTTCCGTAGAGCTTCTTGTACGCACGGGTCATCAACTCGGCGAGCGCCGCGATCATGTCCGGATCGATCGATGCGATCGCTTTCACAAGTGGAACGTGAACCGAAAGCAACACGGTTCGGATCGACGGCGAGTCGAAGTACATCGCGTAGTCGTAGCCGTAGCGAGTCAGTCCGGCGCGCGACGCGAGCAGCTCGGTGTGCCCGGGGAAGTCCGCGCCGGCCATCGCGATCGATTGCTTGTGGATCGGTGCGGTGACGAGTGCGCTGCACTCGCCGCGCTCGATCGCCGTCACCGCTGCGTCGATCGAGTCGAGTGCGATGCGGCCGTACTGGGGGGCCACTTCGCCGAATCGCAGCTCGGGCGCGCCATGGGCGACATCGTGGAAGTCGACGTTCTCGGGAAGATGGCCGGCCCGTTCGGCGTGAAGGCGACAGCCGAAGAGACGGACGGGAACGTCAAGGCCGGCGATCGCTTTGAGCACGACCTCCGCGCCGATGCCGGACGGGTCGCCCAACGTGATGGCAAGCGGCTTCAATCTGCCGATATGTTAGTCGTTGAGCTCTTCGACCTTGTACAGGTACTTGATGTAGCGCTTCTGGATGAGCAGGTTTGGTGCGCCGTCGCGGTTGACCTTGATCGCGCTGCGGTCGTACCACTCGATGCAGCCGCGGATCTCCTCGCCGTCGGTCATGACGATGACCATCGGCGTCTTCGAGTTCATCTGCTTGATGTAATAGAAATTCTCGGCGTTGGTGACCTCGGGCGGCGCCGGCCGGTTATTGCGGCTGTTCGGATTGCTGTTCCGTGGCGTGCGTTTGAATTCCGTAAAAGATCGGAACGCGCGACGTCCCGTCGAGTTACCGTCGCTCTCATACGGCCGATTCGAAAATGGCATCGCCGCCTCCAAGGTCCTTTTTTCGTGTCCGGGGATGAATTGGTAGCTGTTGCGCTTGGGGCGACGGGGTTGCGAAGTGCGTGCCGCCCGGCGTGGCGCGGTTGCGGCAAGGTGCGGATCTGCCTAGAATTACGCGCCTTCTGGAGGATCCCGTTTGAATTCTGTCGTCTGCGTCAGCCAGGTTCCCGACACCGAGACCCGAATCAAGATCGGCGCCGACAAGCAGCGCATCGACGAGGCCGGAATCAAGTTCATCGTCTCTCCTTACGACGAGTACGCGCTCGAAGAGGCGATCAAGACGAAAGAAGCAAAAGGGGGCGACGTCACCGTCATGACGTTTGGTCCTGACCGCGCGGGGCAGGCGCTGCGCGAGTGTCTGGCTCGCGGCGCAACCAAGGCCGTTCACATCAAAGGTGAAGTCGCCGACGCCGACTCCCTCGGCATTGCCAAGGTCCTTGCCGCGGCGATCAAGACCGTTCCGCACGACCTGGTCTTTTTCGGGAAGCAGGGCGTCGGTACCGACAACGGACTCGTGGGACCGATGGTCGCCGAGCTCCTGGGTTACCCGCAGATGAACGTTGTCACCCATCTCGAGCTCGGCGAAGGGAAAGTCACCGCCCATCGCGAGATTGAAGGCGCGGAAGAAGTGATCGAGGCGCTGACGCCCGCGGTCATCACGGCGCAGAAAGGTCTCAACGAGCCGCGCTACGCGTCGCTGAAGGGGATCATGGCCGCCAAGAAGGTCCCTGTCGACACAAAGACGGTCAGCGATCTCGGATTGAGCGACGCCGACATCTACAAGCAGCGCGTCGTGGTGGTCTCGATCGAGCTGCCGCCGGAGAAAAGCGGCGGCCGCAAGATCGATGGCGCCGACGCCGCGGCCGCGGCGAAGGAAATCTTGAAGTACATCCGCGAAGAAGCGAAGGCGCTCTAAGGAGAGTCGATGCCCGGCGTTCTGGTGTTCTGCGAAATCAAGGACGGGAAGCTGAAGAAAGTCTCGCGTGAGGCTCTGTCGATCGGGCGCAAGCTCGCCGGGAAAACAGGCGGCGACCTCGTCGCGTTCGCGGCCGGCTCCTCCGCAAAGAGCATCGCCGCTGAAGCCGGAAAGTTCGGCGCGAAGAAGCTGCTCGCGGCATCGGCGAGCGCATTGGACACGTATCTGCCCGAGACTTACGCGGGGATTTTGAAGCAGGTCATCGATGAGGTGAAGCCGTCTGTCGTTCTTTTCGGAGGCAGTTCGAACGGGCGCGATCTCGCGCCGCGGCTTGGCGCACGGTTGAACGCCGGCGTCGCGTCCGATGTCGATCGTCTCGACTGGGTCGACGGCAAACTGCGCGCGCGGCGGCCGGTCTACTCCGGGAAAGCGTTTGCGACCGTGGACGTGACGAGCAGTCCGGCGATCGCCACGTGCCGTCCGAATGCCTTCCCCGCGGAAGAAGCGGGCGGTGGGGCTGCGGAAGTCGCCGACGTCAGCGCGCAGGCGGGCGAATCGAAGGCGAAGATTCTCGAAACGAAGATCCCGGAGGCGGGTGAAGTGTCGATCGCGGAAGCGGACATCATTGTGTCGGGTGGTCGGGGCTTGAAAGAAGCCGCGAACTTTTCCTACATCCGCGATCTGGCGCATGCGATCGGCGGCGCGGTTGGCGCTTCACGCGCGACCGTTGACGCCGGATGGATCGATCACCAGCACCAGGTCGGCCAGACGGGCCGCGTCGTCAGCCCGAACCTTTACATCGCCGCCGGCGTCTCCGGCGCGATCCAGCATCTCGCCGGGATGTCGTCCTCGAAGCACATCGTCGCGATCAACAAGGACCCGGAGGCGCCCATCTTCCGCGTCGCCGACCTCGGCGTCGTCGGCGATCTTTTTCAGATTCTTCCAGCCCTCACGGAAGAAGTGAAAAAGGCCAGGGCGCATTGAGAACATACCTCCGTCTTACCGGAAGCCTGCCGTCCTGACTTAAATCAATCGAGTCCGCGCCTCGTTGCCGGCGTCCGATCCATGCGTGCAACCTCCTTGCGTTGTGCCGTCCTGACGTGTCTTTCCTCGCTTTCTCCGGGAAGGAACCGTTGGGAAACTGATCGGATGCGGCATCTGTTCACAATTCGAACAGGCGTGCCTTCCCTGAACGCACGCCCGAAAGCTTCTTTCGTTGTAAGGCTGTTAATCCGCAGGCACTTAGCTTCTGTCCGCGCATTGGACGCACAGTTGCGATGGGTCTCAGTCATGAACGCACGCAGCCGCATCGGAGCAATCGCACTCGCCGTCGTCGCCATCGGGACCCTACCCGCGCTCGCGGGCTCTTCTTCGACGAACGTGAATGTCTCGGTGCAGGTGATTGCGCGAGCGATTGTGTCCGTTGACAGTCAGCCTGCGGCTGTGACGGTCACCGCAGAGGACATTGCTCGTGGCTACGTCGATGTGCCGGCGCCGATCGTCGTGCGCGTTCGCACCAACAGCCGGCAGGGCTACCTGCTGCATGTGGAAAATCAGAGCGAGACGTTTTCGTCGGTCGAACTTTCGACAGCGGAGATCGCAATGAATGTCGGCGCTCACGAAACGTGGATTCAGCGGCCATACGTTTCCGGCGGCGACGTGATCCCGATGCGCGCGCGGCTGCATCTGGCCCCGGCTGCGACGATCGGTTCCTTCTCGCTGCCGATCGCGTTCAACGCTTCTCCGCTGTAGCTTTCCCGATAGTCCGCTACAATCGAGTCGCTGCCTTTAAGAAAGTCCGCAGTCTCGATTTCGCGTGAGGATCGACTTGCGATCCGCCGGTCTCCGCTTCCCGCCGCCTTGGTCTCGAGCGACCTCGTTTTCCTTTTTGCGAACGACGCGCTCGCGGATCTCGTGGGTGTCGGGACCGATGCGCTGAAGAAGACCCAGTTGCTCGACTTGATCGACCCGGACGGGCGCGAAATCATACGCAACCGGCTGGCGCTCGCAGCGACCGTCGACCGCAACGTGCAGGTCGAAGTGCGGCTCCGCAACGGCGAACAGCATCGTGCGTTGCTCGTCGTGCGGCGCACCGGAGAAACGGCGCAGTCCAGCCTGATCGTGTTCTTCGTCAACTTGCGCGAGGTCACGAACCTGGGGGACGACCGGAGTGAGTTGCTCGACGCCATCGAGCGTGCGGCGTGGGAGTGGCGGCGGACGTTCGACGCCGTCGAGACGCCGATCGTGATCGTCGGGCTCGACGCATCGGTCGCACGCATCAATCGCGCCGCGCGGATGCTCGTGGGCAGGCAATACGGTGAGATCGTCGGTCAGACTCTGCGCGAGCTGCCGGCGCAGGAACCGTGGTCATCGATGATCGACCTCACCGGCGAGGTGCAGCGCCGCCGTTCGCCTGCCGCCCGTCAGGTGAAAGACGCGCAGGGACGGACGCTCGATCTGCTGGCGATGTTGTTCAACGCCGACGATCCGCGCGATGAGCGTGTCATCGTGATCGTGTGGGACGTCTCCGCGCTCGTCGACCTGCAGGTCCGGCTGGAGCAGCAGCGCACGATGGCCACGATGGGTGCGCTCGTTGCGGGCGTCGCGCACGAGGTGCGCAATCCGCTGTTCGCGATCTCGGCGACCGTGGACGCGATGGAACAGGCTAGTGATGGAGTGCTCAAGGAGTACTTCGAAGTCCTGCGCGAGGAAATCGATCGAATGACGCGGCTGATGCAGGACCTGCTGGCCTATGGCCGTCCGGCCGCTCCGGTGTTCAATCCCGTCAGCGTTGGCGAGATCGTCGAAATCGCCGTCCGAAACTCGAATGTGCTCGCCACAAAGCAGCGCGTGCAGCTGGAGACGGTTCGCGGAGCAAATCCGACGATCGTCGCGGACCGCGACCGGCTCACTCGCGCAGTCGAGAATCTCATCGACAACGCCATTCAGTATTCCGCGCCGGAATCAGCGGTCACGATCGAAAGCGCGACGCACACACGCGGGCGCACCCGCTACGTCGAGATCAAAGTGCTCGATCGCGGACGCGGATTCGCCGCGAACGACGTTCCCCGTCTGTTCGAGCCGTTCTTCTCGCGTCGTAGAGGGGGGACCGGCCTGGGTCTCGCGCTCGTGCAGCAGATCGTGACCGAACATGCCGGCGAGGTGACCGCGGCGAATCGCGCCGGCGGCGGAGCCGAGGTCACGATCTCGATCCCGTTGCCTCGCGAGTGACCTGTATACTCGATCGTCCGGGAGATCGTGCGGCGTGCCTAGGAACAAGGTTCTTCTCGTCGAAGACGATCGGGGGATCCGGTTCGGCATCCGGAATTTCCTCGCTGGCCGCGACTTCGAGGTCTCCGAGGCCGACACGCTGAAACAGGGCGAGGAGATTTTCAGGCAGTCGCGCCCCGATCTCGTCATCCTCGATTACTCGCTCCCCGACGGCAACGCCCTCGAGGTGCTTCCGCGCCTCAAAGCGAGCGATCCGTCGATCCCGATCCTGATCCTCACCGGCCACGGCTCGATCGATCTCGCCGTGCGCGCGATCAAGGAGGGAGCTGAGCAGTTTCTGACGAAGCCAGTGCAGATGCAGGCGCTGCTCGTCATCATCGAACGGCTCCTCGACAATCAGCGCGTACGGCAGCGCGACGTGGCTCGTACAACCCAGCAGGAGCGAACCGGTGCTGTCGATCCGTTCATCGGCGTCAGCCCGGCAATCCTTTCGCTGCGTGAACAGGTCGATCGCGTCGCCACGACTGACCGCCCCATCCTCATTCTCGGCGAAACCGGTACGGGGAAGAGTGTGCTGGCCTCGTGGCTCCACAAGAACGGGCCACGCGCGGAGGAGGCGTTCGTCGATCTGAACTGCGCGGGCCTGGCGCGGGAGTTTGTCGAGACGGAGTTGTTCGGCCATGAAAAGGGCGCGTTCACTGGAGCCGTGAGTGCGAAAACCGGATTGCTCGAGGTTGCGCACCGCGGCGTCCTTTTCCTCGACGAGATCGGCGACATCGACATGCAGGTCCAGCCGAAGCTCCTGAAAGTGCTCGAGGAGAAACGCTTCCGGCGGATGGGAGAGGTGCGCGATCGCGTGACGGACGTGCAGCTGATCGCCGCGACGCACCAGGATCTGCACAACCAGATTCGCGAGAAAAAGTTCAGGAGCGACCTCTACTTTCGTATCAGCACGATCCCGCTGACGATCCCCCCGCTGCGCGAGCGCCGGGACGATATCCCGCTCCTCGCCGGCTTTTTCCTGTCGCGATTCGGGACGGAAATGTCCGTTCCGAACATCGAGATCGCGCCGGCGGCGATGACGGCCCTCCAGAACTACACGTGGCCCGGCAACGTCCGCGAGCTGAAGAATGTGATCGAGCGGGCGATTCTGGTCAGCGACCGGAAGACGATCACGGGCCGCGACCTCCGTTTCGAAGCCGAGGAGACGCCGGGCGGGACGGCGTTGCCGGCCGATATGACGCTCGAACAGATCGAACGCTGGTACGTCGAGCGCGTCCTGCGCGAGGAGAGCGGTCATGTCGACTCCGCGGCGAAGCGCCTCGGGATCCCGCGGAGTACGCTGTACCAGAAGCTGAAGAAGTGGGATTTGAGCGTTTCCCGTTCCTAGACAGCTTCGGTCTGAACTTCAGACGCGATTTTCACGCTGGATTACCCTTTCTCTGATTTTTCAATCACTTACGGATCACAGTTCGTTGACGACCTTGCGGCGCACTCCTTGCGAAGGGAGTGCTCGCGTGAAACGAATTCTTCTGGTCGACGACGAAAAGAGCATCGTGTTTGCGGTGCGGCAGTACTTCCTGAAGCAGGGGTACGTCGTCGACTGCGCGGGCACGAGCGAACAGGCGCTGGAGCTGCTCGCCGCCGAGCACTACGCGGTCGCCATCGTCGACGTCGAGCTCCGGGGCAGCCGTGACTCCGCGGACGGCCTGAACCTGGCCCAGTTCATCCGGAGCCACGCTCCCACCACGGCGATCATCATTCTCACCGCGCTGGAGACCCCGGAGACGGAGTCACGCGCGAAAGAGGTGGGTGTGCACTCGTACCTGCACAAGCCCACCCGGCTGGCCCAGATCGCCGACGTTGCCCTCGGGCTGATGCGCGCCGCCGCCGCTTCCTCGAACTGAAATACGTTCGTAGAAATAACTTTCCCCCTCCACACCTTCTTGAGCATGTCCAGTTTCCAAACCTCAGACGAATTCCGTCCCGATTCTAGAAAAACGACGGTTTTTCAGCGGCAGCTGAAACTGTAAGTTTATCGATAAGTCGCTACGTACGAGTGAGTTAGAAGCAATAGCGGATGTGCCAGGTTCTCGGTACACCGGCTGCAATGAGACCCGTCAGCGTTGCGAGCGCGGGAAGCCGGGATCGCAACAAGTGAATCGGTCCAACAAACAACGAACAAAACCCCGCAAGGGAAAAAGGAAGGCAACAATGAAACGCTCAATCAAACTCTCGATTCTCGCAGTGGTCATGGCCCTCTCGGCCACCAGCATGTTCGCCGGCACGGCGAGCACCGTGAACACCAACAACGTCTTCACGACGGTCGTCGGCAGCTGCCAGTGGACGACTCCTCTCACGATGGCGTTCCCGAACTACGATCCGTTCACCGTCGCCGCGACGACGCAGACGACCGCGGTCGCTTTCAAATGCGTCAAGAAAACCAACGCGACTGACTCCTACAAGATCTGGTTCAGCAAGACCGCGGGCAACATGGTGAACGGCGCCAACAACCTGGCCTACACCCTGACTGACGGCGTCGGCGCTGCACTCCCGATCACGGCGCTTGCCTCGACGGCAGTCGCTGGTACGCCTGGTGTCGGCGCTCTTGCCGGCTACTCGTTCACGGTCAAGGGATCGATCGCCGGACAGCAGGATGTGCCGACGGGTCTCTATCAGGACACCGTCATCGCGAACGTCGAGTACTAAGAGCGTCTTGAATTGCGAGGGCGGCGTGCTCGCCTTCCTGCATCCAGGCCGCCCTCGTTCATCCAATTGAACTGACTGCAAACACTGACGAAGAAGGAAAAGGATTCAACATGAAAAACTCTGTGAAACTCACGATTCTCGCAACGGTCCTGGCCCTGTCGGCCACGAGCATGTTCGCCGGCACGGCGAGCACGGTGAATACGAACAACGTCTTTACAACCGTCGTCGGCAACTGCCAGTGGACGACGCCTCTGGTGATGGCGTTCCCGAACTACAACCCGTTCACCGTTGCCCCGACGACTCAGTCTACGAGCGTCGCGTTCAAATGTGTGAAGAAGACGAACCTGACCGACACGTACAAGATCTGGTTCAGCGCGACCGGCGGTAACATGGTGAACGGTGTGGACACCCTTGCCTACACGCTCACCGATGCCAGCAGCAATCCGCTTCCGACGACGGCAGTGACTTCAACGACGGTTGCGGGAACCCCGGGCGTCGGCGTC
>DASVHS010000178.1:0-2899 GCA_036382495.1 Thermoanaerobaculia bacterium
GATCTGGCCTGGGCCCTCACGTTCGTCGCGTCGATCGAGCTCGAGCGCGGACAGATCGAGGATGCGCGACGCGACGCCGAAGAAGCGCTGGCGGCGGCCGAGCTCGTCGGCCGCGCCAGTCTTGCTGCGCTGGCGCGGACGATCATCGCGTCGACGTCGCCGAGCGGAAAAACGAAACAGATCATTGCTCCGTCTCTGGAATCCGAAACGTTCACAAATCTCAGCGAACACGCGAAGAAACGCGTGCGCGAAATGACGAAGGAGGCTTTTCATGGCAAACATGGTCGTCGAACAAACGTTTGAGAAACCCATCAGCCCGGACGAGTTGAACGCGATGTCGAAGCGAGTCGATCCCTGCCTCGAGGCACACGGAGCGACGTGGGTGCGCAGCTACATCTCGTCCGACCGCAAGAAAGTCGTGTGCGAATTCGAAGCGGCCGACGCGGAGAAAGTGCGCGAGTCGTATCGCTCTGCGGGAGTCACGTTCGATCGCGTCTGGACCGCAGACGTGTTCTCGCGCGACAAACCGACCGCGAGCTACTAAAGGTGTGCTTCAGAGCCTTCTCCCCGCGTGCGGGGAGAGGGCACATTGAACTACTCCAACCGCAGCGTCGCGTCGCCGGTCGTGTTGTCGGTCACGACGACGAACGGCAGGATCGACCCTGAGCCGTCGGTAACTTCGAGCTCGAGCTGCAGGTTGTGCAGGTCTCCGTACCGCGTATCACGCGACGGACCGAGGATGGATTTCACGAGGTCGGTGACGAGCGTGAAGCCGCCGGGAGGGAGCGCGAAGTCCCTGCTGATCACGGTCGTGAACAACGATCGTGCATCGGAGAGCAGCAACGTCGCCCGGATTGTCGCGGCGGCACCGCCGGACTCGACGAAACCATAGTCGGTCCGATACGCCGCGGAGTCTTCGAGTCCCGCGAAGATCTGACCTTGTCCAACGCGAAGCCCGCTCGTCGCCGAAACGAGAGGCACCGCGGTGCCGACGAACCCTCCGGATGGACTCTGCGCCGACGCGCGGCTTGTCGCCACGATCTCTCCGCGCTGCGGCTCGATCACGAGCGATTGCGCACTCGACGTTCCCATGAACGCGGCGGCGTCGGCGATCGTCAACGTCTGGCGAACGGGAATCGTGACGTCCTTCGACGAACCGCCAGACCTCAGCGTTGCACGTGCCTCGACGGTCCCCGAATTGAACATGGAGATCGACGTCACCGTGCGCACGGTCGTCGTTGCATCCGTTTCAGTCGATGCCGAGCGTTTGACAGCGCGCCGCTTTCCTCCGCCGGAACCGCCGGCCTGCAGCAGCGCGAGCCGGATCGGCTGCGTGCGTGTGAACGCGTAGTAGCGGCTCCAGTCGACGACGCTCCACGTATCACCACTGGCGTCGTCGGACATCCGAGCGTACGCGTTGATCGCGGCCGAACCTGTTGACGTATTCGTCGCCGTGATCGAAACGGCCGTGGCGGGAACGTCCGTGATTTCAAGCGTCGCGAACTGCGGCACGGACACATCGCGCGTCGCAACCGAATTCCCGGCCGCATCGAAGAAGTCGAGATGGATCGCCTCGGCCACTCCGCCGACGTCCTCGAGGTACAGCGTCGTGTGGACCGTGTCACTCGGACGGATGCCGGTGAGGTACATTTTTTCGTTGGCTTTCACCGCGCGATCGGACCGGAACACCGGCATGTCGCCGCCCGAGGTTCCCGCGCCGTTGATCAGACGCAGGAGAGTGGCGTTGACAGTGAGATTCTGCCAGTCGCGGCTGCGCACCTGGAGCGATCCCGTCGCATCGGCACTGCCGTAGACGCTCGAAACGACGTTCGCGAGCGTCACGGCCTGGTTCGCACCGATCGCGCCCAGGGTCGCCACCGTATTCTGCGTCGCCGACGAGAAGTACAGCCGCACGTCGCTCACAGGCTTCGAACCGAATGCGTTGCCGATATGAAGATCCGATGCCAGCGACGAGCTGCCGCTGTTCTTCGATGTCAGGCCGGCGATGAAGAACGCGACTTCGCCCGCGGCGAGCTGCGGCGCATTCGCAGGACCGACGTCCGGCTTCGTCACATCGACGACCGTGACTTTCGTGATCGAGATTCCAGCCGGAGGCGTCGTGTCCTTCAGATGGATCGCGCTGTTACTTCCGGGAATCTCGCCGACGTAAATCAGGCTCAACGTGCCGGTCAATGTTCCATCGGCGACGCCCGCGGGTCGTCGAGCCCGGATGACCTGGAAACGCACGAGCGCCGAAGATCCGGGCTCGATGTCGATCGGGTCGGGATTCGGGACGATCCACGGAACGTCTGCGGTGAGAATGCCCGTCAGCGCCGCTGTTCCTCGATTGCGGAACGTGACGGAGCCGACCGAGTCCGATCCCGCCAATCCACTCACCTCCACCCGGCTCGTCAGCGCCTCGGCCACCGCGTTGCCGCCGGTCGACGGCGCGGAAAGCAGGACGATCGTCAGGTACGTGTCCTGGGATACGCCATCGCCTTCCGGCGAGACGTATCCGTACTGAACGCCGGCCGGCTGCGGGGTGGACGTGACTTTCACGATCTGACTGGCGCCCGCGGCGAGCGTGAACGTGACCGGCGAAAGAACGAAGAACGGCTGATCGCTCGTCTGGAGCGTGATCGCCGTCGCGACGTCCCCGAAGTTCGTCAGCGTGAAACTGTCCTCGTTGATCGGCTTGCCGTCGATCTGCACGAGACCATTCGGAGTGGCGGTGACCTCCACGTCGGCAGGTGCGAGAACGCGCGGGCCGGTCGTCGCGCTCACTGCCGCACTCGGATCGCTGACCTCCAGATTGCGCTGAAAGTCGTGCGGATGCGTGACCGACGCGACGCTGAAGAAGTAGATCGTCGACGGTTGGAGATTGCGCACCGTGATCGAG
>DASVHS010000179.1:0-3285 GCA_036382495.1 Thermoanaerobaculia bacterium
TTCCACTCCTCGATCCGAGTGGTCGGGTAGCCGAGCTCGCGAAACCGCTCGGCCGCCTCTTCACGGATGGACAGCACGGCTGACTTCATCGCGCTGTCGCGACCTCCTGCTCGATCCAGTCGTAACCCTTCTGCTCGAGCTGTTCGGCGAGCTCTTTGCCGCCTGACTTCACGATGCGGCCGCCCGCGAGGACGTGCACGAAATCGGGGATGAGATAACGCAGCAGACGCTGGTAGTGCGTAATGACGAGCACCGCGTGTTTCTCGCTCCGAAGCGTATTCACGCCTTCGGCGACGATGCGGAGCGCGTCGATGTCGAGACCGGAGTCCGTTTCATCGAGGATGGCCAGCTTCGGATCGAGCACCGCCATCTGAAAGATCTCGTTGCGCTTCTTCTCACCGCCCGAGAATCCCTCGTTGACGCCGCGGTTCATGAACGACTCGTCGAACTCGACGACTTTCATTTTTTCGCGCGCGAGCTGGAGGAATTCGACCGCGTCCAGTTCCTCTTCGCCGCGGTGTTTGCGCAGCGAGTTCAGCGCGGCCTTCAGAAAGTACGTGTTGTTCACGCCGGGGATCTCGACCGGATACTGCATGGCCAGAAACACACCCTCGCGTGCACGTTCCTCCGGCGGCATGTCCAGGAGATTTCGCCCCTCGTACTTCACCGTGCCCGACGTGACGACGTACAGCGGACGGCCGGCGAGGACGTTCGCCAGTGTCGATTTGCCGGAGCCGTTCGGCCCCATGATCGCGTGCACTTCACCGGCGTTGATCGAGAGATCGACCCCTTTCAGGATCTCCTTTCCGTCGATACCGCCGTGCAGGTTTTTGATTTCGAGTAGTGACATAAATGATCTTGTCATCCCGAGCGTAAGCGAGGGACCCGTGCGGTGGGAAGGCCGGCCCCCCTTTCCCCCGGGTCCCTCGCTCACGCTCGCGATGACATGGGGGTTACCCCACGCTTCCTTCCAAACTCACGCCCAGTAACTTCTGCGCTTCCACCGCGAACTCCATCGGCAGCTCGCGGAACACCTCGCGGCAGAAGCCGTTGACGATCATCGAGACCGCGTCTTCCGCGGAGATCCCGCGCTGCTGGCAATAGAACAGCTGGTCTTCGCCGATCTTCGACGTCGACGCTTCGTGTTCCATCTTCGCGGTCGAGTTGCGCACTTCGATGTACGGGAACGTGTGCGCGCCGCACTTGTCGCCCATCAGCAGCGAGTCGCACTGCGAATAGTTCCGCGCGTTCTCCGCGCCCTTCATGATCGTGACCTGGCCGCGGTACGTGTTCTGTCCATGACCGGCGGAGATGCCCTTCGCCACGATCGTCGAGCGTGTGTTCTTCCCGATGTGAATCATCTTCGTGCCGGTATCGGCCTGCTGATAGTTGTTCGCGAGCGCGACTGAGTAAAACTCGCCGACCGAGTTGTCGCCCTGCAGGATGCAGCTCGGATACTTCCATGTGATCGCGGACCCGGTCTCGACCTGCGTCCACGACAGCTTTGCGTTCTTGAACGCCTTGCCGCGCTTCGTCACGAAGTTGAAGATGCCGCCCTTGCCATTCTTGTCGCCCGGATACCAGTTCTGCACCGTCGAGTACTTGATCGTCGCGTTGTCGAGCGCCACGAGCTCGACAACCGCCGCGTGCAGCTGATTCTCGTCACGCATCGGCGCAGTGCAGCCTTCGAGGTAGCTGACGGATGCGCCTTCGTCGGCGACGATCAGCGTGCGCTCGAACTGTCCCGTATTCGCCGTGTTGATGCGGAAGTACGTCGACAGCTCCATCGGACAGCGGACGCCTTTCGGGATGTAGCAGAACGATCCGTCGCTGAAGACCGCGGAGTTGAGCGTCGCGAAGAAATTGTCGGTGTACGGGACGACCGAGCCGAGATACTTGCGGACGAGATCCGGGTGATTCTTCACCGCGTCGGAGAACGAGCAGAAGATGATCCCCTGCTTCGCGAGCTCGGCCTGAAATGTCGTGGCGACCGAGACGCTGTCGAACACTGCGTCGACGGCGACGTTCGACATCCGCTTCTGCTCCTCGAGCGAGATGCCGAGCTTGTCGAAAGTCGCACGCAACTCCGGATCGACTTCGTCAAGCGAGTTCAGTTTCTTCTTCTGTTTCGGCGCGGAGTAGTAGCTCGTCTTTTGATAGTCGATCGGATCGTAATGAACGTTCGCCCACGTCGGCTCTTTCATCGTGAGCCAGTGGCGGAACGCCTTCAGACGCCACTCGAGCATCCACTCCGGCTCGCCCTTCTTCAGCGAGATCGTGCGGACGATGTCCTCGTTGAGACCCGGCGGCACGACGTCGGATTCGATGTCGGTGACGAAGCCGTACTTGTAATCCTGCTTCGCAATTTCCTGGATGGTTTCGTTCATCGTTAGTTCGTCTCCGCCGGCGCGCGCCGCAACTGCGACTTGTCGATCACCGGCTGGGCCATGTCGCCGCGCACGAGGTCCGACAACGTGACCTGGTCGAATGCGCCCTTGATCGCGCGGTTGATGCCGAACATGAATCGGCGCGACGGGCATGCGACGCGAATCGAGCAGACAGCGTGACCTTCGTCGTCGACGGTCTCGCACTCGACGAGGTCCCACGGACCCTCGAGCACTTCGAGCAGCTGGCCGAGCGTGACCGCGTCAGCATCGCCGTCGAATGAGTAGCCGCCACCGACTCCGCGATGCGATTTCACGATGTCGCCGTGGTTCAGCGCCTTGAGCACTTTCGTGATCATCGGCTGCGGCAAGTGGTAAAACTCGGCGACTTCGCGAGCCGCGACGATTTCCCCATGCTTGCGCGCAAGAAACACGGCAGCGAGGAGTCCATAGTCCGTAACACGAGAGATCTTCAGCATTTGTCCGTCCGGGCGGCAAACAGTACCACCTCGGTCCGGTTTGTTCAACATACGGGCCAACAAGGATGTTCCGGCCAAAAAAAGAGCGCCGGTGATGACCACCGGCGCTTTTGAAACGGAAGCTGCTGAACTGGCTAGAAGTGAACGCGGGCACCGAGCTGGATAACGCGCTGATCGCTCTGAAGCGGATCACCCGCATGCAATGTGGCCACGCCCTGCGAATTGAATCCTGCCGGGTTCTTCGAGTTGAACAAATTGAAGACCTCGGCAATCGCTTCGATACCGCCGCGGCCCGATACGCGGAACTCTTTCGATAGTCGCAAGTCCACCTGAGAAAACGAAGAGCCGCGGGCGTTGTTGACTGTGTGACCCGGAGCAAGGTCTTCGTTGTATCCGTCGTGATTCAGATCGCTTCCGGCGAA
>DASVHS010000180.1:0-1517 GCA_036382495.1 Thermoanaerobaculia bacterium
GGCCGCGTACAAGCTGCCGTACTTGTTGTCGAAGATCGAGTTTTCGGCATCGAAGGATCCGATGCCGCGCATCGCGTTCCGCGCTCATCGAGATGATTCGCGCGGACCTTCACCGGCGCATCTGCACATCGACTACGCGCCGTTGGAGGGACGGGTCGCGCCGGCGCCGGTGGGAACGCTCGAGCACTTTCTCGTCGAGCGGTACATTCTCTACGCGCAGGATGAAGGCCATCAGCTGCATCGAGCGCGCGTTCATCATCAGCCGTATCCCGTGCAGAAGGCGGAGGTCAAGTCGATCGACGAGACGCTGGTGTGGGCCGCCGGCGTGCGACGGTCGGACGCGGCGCCGATCCGCCATTACGCGTCGGTGGTCAATGTGAAGGTCTATCCGCCCGAACGCGTGCCGTAGTCCTGCCACAATCTTTCCTCGGCGTTGCCAAAACGCGAACTTACACTGCAAGCGTCATGAAGCGTGCAGCCTGCGTCGTCGTCCTTCTTCTCACCGCCAATCTCCTTCACGCCGCCGACACGTTGCGCGTCATCAGCGCCGGCCCGGTCGGCGAGGTGGCCACGCTCGCAGAAGCGAACGAAGTCCGCGTCGTCTTCTCCGAGCCGATGGTTGTCCTGGGGCGCATCCCGCCCGTGGTCACGGCTCCCTACTTTCACACTCAGCCCGAGGTGAACGGAGCGTTCCGCTGGTCGGGAACGACGACGCTCATCTTCACGCCGCGGCCGCAGCTCCCGTTCGCGACGGCGTACAACGTCACGATCGACGCCGCGGCCACGTCGGTCGCCGGCAACAAGCTCGATCGTGCGTACGAGTTTTCGTTCACGACGCCGACCGTGAAGTTGCTGAACACGAACTGGTATCGCAAGCCCGATCGGACGGTCGTCATCGGCCTGCGCTTCAATCAGCCGGTGACCGCGGCCGCGGTGCTGCCGCATCTCTCCCTCCGAACCGTCAGCCGCACGTTTTTGCAGCCGTCGATCCCGCCGGAAGGTGTGGCGCGGCTGAAAGTCAAAGAGCCGCAGACGCTGCAGGCGTTCGAGCAGAAGCGAAAAATCGCGGAAGCGTCGTCGACGCAGAGCGACGCGAATGTCTACATCTTCCCGTCAACCGAATGGGACACGAAAAGGCTCGGCCCGGCCGCACCGGATTTCGTGGTGATCGAGACGAAGCCGAACATCCCGCCGGATATCCACATGCAGCTTCGGATCGCCCCCAACGCTGTGCTGCAGCCGGGGAAGGCCGCGACTTCGAGCGAGCAGGTCTTCACGATCGACGTCGAGCCGACGCTGTTCGTCGACGGACTGACGTGCACGATCGACTGCGATCCCGATCGCTACAACGCGATCAAGTTCCGTGCGCAGGACTCATTGACTGTCGACGCGGTCAGGAAAGCCGTGACCGTCACCGACATCACGGATCCGGCCCGCGAGACGGTGATGACGCAACACAACGTCGACCGCACGTTCGAATATCCCCAGAACGAATATTCATTCGACGACCTCGGATA
>DASVHS010000181.1:0-1621 GCA_036382495.1 Thermoanaerobaculia bacterium
TGCCGAACGTATCGTGACGGGCATCGACTTCGGTGCCGTGCCCAGCCGAGCCGTCCGCCTGCGCGGCCTTCATGTGCTGCTCATGCATGGGACACGCAGCCTGGTCGCCTGATCCGGCCGCCATCGCGATGCTGAAAAGAAAAACTGTGATCATGACAAGTCCTCCGGTTGTTCGATGAGTGAGTCGAGAAGGTGCGCCATCGCATCTTCTTTCGTTGATTGCAGTCGCGAATCCCAGTTCTCCAGGATCTGCATCAGCGCCTTGCGAAGCGTGTGCAGCGTCGCAAGCTGATGTTCGACGTCTTCGAGTTTGCGCGAGGCGAGGTCGCGCACCTGACGGCACGGCGGATGTCCTGCCGCACGCTGGCGGAAAATTCGTGACAGCTCGTCGATCGTGAACCCGATCCCGATCGCGCGCCGGATGACCCTCACACGATCGACGACCTCGTCTGTGTAGCGGCGGTATCCGCTTGCGTTGCGCTCGACGCCGGTGATGACGCCCCTCCGCTCGTAATGACGGATCGTGTCGCGGCTGACTCCGCAGCGTTCGGCAACCGTTCCGATCGAGAGAAGACCTTCACTCACGAGGACAGCGTACGGCCTGGAACCCGTTCCAGGGTCAAGGGTCGAAGACGCCTTTGTCACATGTCGTACGCGAATGTTCACGATTCACGGGAAACAGGCGCACCCGCCCTCCGTCTCGAAGACTCATGAAGCGAAACCTCGCGATCCTGCTGTTGCTCGCCCTGCCGGCGTTTGCGCACGGCACGTTGAAGTTCACGAATGGTCTCTGGTGGAACGGGCGGACATTCGAGCGGAAGACGATGTACTCCGTCGAGAACGTGTTTCGTGAAGACTTCTCCGGCGAAGTCACGAAGACCATCGACCTGGCCGGTCGCTACGTCGTTCCGCCATTCGCCGACGCTCACAATCACGTGTTCGCCGACGGCACCAACGTCGATCAGCAGCTGCGGCAGTACCTGCGCGCCGGCATCTTCTACGTGAAGAATCCGAACAGCACGATTCGCCTGGCCGCACCGATCCGCGCGCGACTGAACAGAGTCGAGACGGTGGATGTCGCTTATTCGTTCGGCGGCTTCACCGCGCCCGGCGGTCATCCCGCGCAGATCTACGACAGCAATGCAGGACGCGGCGGATTCACGGCATGACGAAGACGGACATGAACGGCGAGGCGTATTTCGCCGTCGCCTCCGAAGCCGATCTCGCGACGCAGTGGCCGCGCCTGCTCGCGGCAAAGCCCGACTTCATCAAGACGTATCTCGAGCATTCCGAGGAGTTCGAGAGGCGGAAGGACGATCCGGCGTACTACGGGCGGCGCGGTCTCGATCCAGCGCTGCTCTCATCGATCGTGAAACGCGCTCACGCCGCTGGATTGCGCGTGACGACACACATCTCGACGGCCGCCGACTTCCGCAACGCGATCGCCGCGGGGGTCGACGAGATCGCGCACCTGCCGCTCGCGCGAATCAATGCCCAGGATGCGGAAACCGCGGCGAAGAAACACGTCACGGTGGTCACGACCACGCTGAGCCATCGGCCGACGAATGGCATCGCCGACCTCGACGGCATCTTCCGCGACGACCTCGCCCTTCTCCGCACC
>DASVHS010000182.1:0-4341 GCA_036382495.1 Thermoanaerobaculia bacterium
CTCGAGCGGAACCGCGCGCAGTTTCGTGCGCCGCAATCCGTCGATGCAGCGCCGCGTCGTCACCTGCCGCAGCCAGTGTGTGAGGTGCGAGGGACTCTCGATGTCGTCGAGCTTGCGGTACAACTGCAGAAACACGTCCTGCGCAATCTCTTCGGCACGCGACCGGTCGTTGAAGAAGTGATACGCAAGACTGAACACCATCGCCTCGTGATCGGCGACGATCGTCGCGAAGGCATCTCCGTCGCCGGTCCTGGCCCGGTCGAGCGGTGTTTCTACGATCGCCTCCGTGACGATTGCCGTCATCTGGAGGCTATATACGGAGAATCAGCCGGTTCGGGTGCAGAAGGTCACGGCCAACTCGCCGCCGGCCGCCCGAGCCAGAGCCAGGCGATGTAGTCGACGAGACTCGGCTCGCCGCCGAGCTCCCGAATCCGCATGTTGGCCTGGCCGCGGTGATAGGTGCTGTGCGACGTGATCTGCAGCATGGTCTCGCCGAGAGTCGTGGATCGCGCGGAATCCGCGAACCGCCCGGCCCACGGAAGTGACGTCGGACGATCGAGTGACGACGCGTCGACAGTGGCGACGAACGCGGCGGCCTCACGATGGTAGTCACGCCCGAGGTCCTCCGCTTCGCGAAGCCCGCGCTGCTTCAGGTAGCCGCGATCGAATCCCTTGCCGAGCCAGACATCGAGAAAGGCCCGCTGCGTCAAATGCAGATGGCTCAGCAAATCCGTGAGACGCCGATCTTCGTCTCCGCCGAGTTTGCGGACCGACGTCCACACCATTGCGTCGGCCCATTCCATGTGGAGGAAAAGGTCGTGTAGCGCGTCGCCGATCTGCATGCGTTCAGTCTAGTGAGGCTCTTCGGGAGGGAGCGACGGCACGACGTCGGGCTGCGTTCGCCCGCGATGACAGGTCCAGCAGGAGGCCGTCGTGTAGACCTCTTCGATGTTGGCGACGTAGTCGTGGTTGATCCGGGTCGTCATCCGCATCATGAGGCGCGCGGCGCTCTTCTGCCGCTTCGCGTCGGATGGAAAATCGAGTTTCTGCGGATCCCCCGGCAGCGCCGCGTGGCAATGTTCGCATTTCACCCCGAGAGCCTGCGTGAAGCGGCGCATCGTGGTGATGAGCTCATCGCGGGTGATGTTCTGGGGCAGGATCTGCAGGTTGTGGAAATGGAGGTCGTCGGCGCGGGGCGGCTGGGCCTTCTGCTGACCGATGGCGGCACAGCCGGCGGTGACGACGAGGGCGAAGGCCGTTGCGGCGGTGAGTTCTACAAGGCGTGTCATGCGAAAAGATGATAGCGCAGGCCTTGACAAATTCGTCATTTGAACGAACACTCGTTCAATTAATCGTGGCGCCACGCAAATACCAGATGGACCGCCGCGCCGAGACGGCCGAGCAGACGAGGAAGAGAATCGTCGAGGCCACCTACGCACTCCACGCCGAAAAAGGGGTCGCCGCGACGACGTTCCGCGACATCTCCACTCGCGCAGACGTCGGCATCGGCACCGTCTATCACCACTTCCCGACTTACGACGACGTGATCGCCGCCTGCGGCAACCACACGATGGTCCTCGGCCGTCCGCCGCAAGCGGATATGTTCGACGGAGTCGATTCCGCCGCTGACCGCGTGCGGATCCTCGTACGCGAGCTGTTCGCGTTTTACCGACGCGCGCCGATCATCGGCCGCGTCCGGCCGGAGCGACTTCAGTTCGTCGTCCTGGACAACGCCTTCCATCACGAAGAGGAGAGCCGCAAAGCCCTGATCGCGGAAGCGCTGCGCGGCACGCGTGCGGGAACCCGTCTTCGCGCTCTCGTCTTCGCACTTCTCGATTTCAACACGTACTCCTCCCTCGCCCTCGCCGGTCTCGATCACGAGGCGGCGGTCGACGAGATCACAACGACGATTCTTGCGCGGCTTCGCGCGAAAGGAACCAAACGATGATCACGAATTCACAGGCCGGTACAAGCATCGACGAGGTCGCCAACGGCATCTATCGGATCAGCACACCCGTCCCGCCGCAGGCAATTCCGGGAGGCTTCTCGTTCAACCAGTACCTCATCACGGGCGAGGCGCCGGTTCTTTTTCACAGCGGATTGCGGGCCATGTTTCCGCTGACGCGCGAGGCGATCGAGAGCATCATCCCCGTCTCGACGCTGCGCTACGTCGCGTTCTCGCACTTCGAGTCCGACGAGTGCGGCGCGCTCAACGAATTTCTCGCGGTCGCGCCGAAGGCCGTCCCGCTTTGCAGCCGGACCGCGGCGATGGTGTCGGTCAACGACTTCGCGACGCGCCCCGCGCGCGCGATGGCTGACGGCGAGGCCCTCACCACAGGCGATCACGAGCTCGAATGGATCGATGCGCCGCACCTTCCCCACAACTGGGAGACCGGCTACATGTTCGACCGCACCACGAAGACGCTGTTCTGCGGAGATCTGTTCACCCAGCCCGGCGCCACCAACATCCCCCTCACGAGCGGCGACGTCCTCGGACCCAGCGAACAGATGCGCGTTGCACCCGCAGGCATGCCCGACTATTTCAGTCATGGACGCGGCACACGACCGATCTTCGAGCGTCTCGCGGCGAAGAAGCCAAAGACGCTCGCCTGCATGCACGGCAGCGCGTGGAGCAATGGCAAAGACGACGGCGCCGCGAAGATGCTGATGGAACTGGCCGACGCGATCGGCGCCTGAAAAGCAGATCGCAGATCGCAGATGGCAGATCGCAGGAGAGCGGCGCTGCGATCTGCGATCCGCGATCTGCGATCCGATCAGTGCGCGGCGACCGGCGCGTCGAGCCGCCGGTAGCGGACCGTCTGCGGCAGACAGCTCTTGTGCTCGACGTGGTACAGGAACTCGTCGCGGAACTTCTTCACCGACGAGATGACCGGGCCGATCGCCGCATCGCCGAGCGCGCAAAGCGACTTGCCGCCGATGTTGTCGGACATGTCCAGGAGCAGATCGGCGTCCTGCGGTCTTCCCCCACCTCGCTCGAGCCGGTCGAGGATCGACTCCAGCCAGTTCGTTCCCTCGCGGCACGGCGTGCATTGTCCGCACGACTCGTGCGCGAAGAACTTCGCGAGACGCCAGACGGCGTCGACGATGCAGACGGTTTCGTCGAGAACGATGATTCCCGCGGAGCCAAGCATCGAGCCGGCCTTCATCACCGCGTCGAAATTCAGCGGGATGTCGATCTCGTCCGGCAGCAGCATCGGCGCGGACGCACCGCCAGGGATGACCGCTTTCAACTTTCGATCGCCGGTAATGCCGCCGCCGTGTTCGTAGATGAGCTCTTTGAGGTTCACGCCCATCGGGAACTCGTAGACACCCGGCTTCTTGACGTTGCCGGAAAGGCAATACAACTTGGGACCGGTGTTCTTCGGCGTGCCGAATCCTTTGAACCACTCCGCGCCATTTTTGAGGATCAGCGGCACGCACGCGAGGGTCTCGACGTTGTTGACGACCGTCGGTCCGCCGAACACACCCACGACCGCGGGGAAGGGCGGCTTCACGCGCGGCTGGCCGCGATGACCTTCCACGGATTCGATCAAACCGGTCTCTTCGCCGCAGATGTACGCACCGGCGCCGCGTGCGACGGTGATGTCGAAGTCGAATTTCGATCCGAAGATCCCTTTGCCGAGGAATCCTTTGGCGCGAGCTTCGTCGAGGGCCTTTTCGAGAACGGTCGCCGCGTAATAGAACTCCCCTCGAATGTAGATGTACGACATCGGATTCGATCCGATCGCGTACGCCGTGATGATCATCCCTTCGATGAGGAGGTGCGGATCCTTCTCCATGAGCAGCCGGTCCTTGAACGTGCCCGGCTCCGACTCATCCGCGTTGCACAGCAGCCACGTCGGCTTCGGCGCATTCTTCGGAACAAAGCTCCACTTGTTTCCGGTCGGGAACCCCGCACCGCCTCGGCCGCGCATCTCGGAGTCCTTGACAATCTGGACGATCTGGTCCGGCGTCATCGCCAGCGCCTTGCGCGCCTGCGCGTAATCGCCGTAGACGTCGATCGACGTCGAGTTCGGCTTGTCGATGTTCGCGGTGAGGATCTTGATTGGTTGCATATCAGAGCGCGGAGCGCGGAGCTCTCATTTCAATCTCGTCAACAGCTCATCCATCTTTCTGACATCCATGTTCTCGTAGTAGTCGTTGTTGATCTGAACGACAGGCGCGGTGCCGCACGAGCCCAGGCATTCGACGTCGATGACGGTGTACTTGCCGTCCTTCGTGGTGCCGCCCGGCGTCACGTCGAGTTTCTCGCACAGGTGATCGTAGATGTCGTACGCGCGCGTGATCATGCAGCTCAGGTTCGTGCAGACCTGCAGGTGG
>DASVHS010000183.1:0-2236 GCA_036382495.1 Thermoanaerobaculia bacterium
GCTCCGACCTTCTGATCACATTCGGAGGCGACGGCACACTCCTCTCCGTCGCCCGCCACGCCCCCGACCACGTCCCCATCCTCGGCGTCAACATGGGAACGCTCGGATTTCTCACCGAGATTCGCGTCGAGGAGTTCCCGGTCATGCTCGAGCGTGTGCTGAGCGGCAACTATCTCGTCGAACCGCGCGTGACGTTCAACGCGAAGGTTCTCGGACCGGACCGCGACGACGTCGAATATCGCGTTCTGAATGATGTCGCGATCAACAAGAGCGCGCTGTCGCGCATCATCGAGATGCGTGTGACGGTCGCCGGACAGTTCGTGTCCACTTTTCGCGCGGACGGACTGATCGTGTGCACGCCGACGGGATCAACCGCGTACAACCTCTCCGCCGGCGGACCGATCGTTTATCCGACGATGGGCGCGATCGTCATTACGCCGATCTGCCCGCACATGCTCACGAACCGTCCGCTGGTGCTGCCCGACGAGCTCGACATCGAGATCAGCATGGCCACGCGAGTGGAGCGGCAGGAGGTCTACATCACACTCGACGGACAGGAAGGGCTGCCGCTGACGATGGAAGATCGCGTCTGCGTGCGAAAGTCCGAGCAGCGCGTGCTGCTCGTGCAGTCACCGGACAAGAATTACTTCGACGTGTTGCGAACGAAGCTCAAGTGGGGCGAAGGCTAGTGCCCCTGGCACTAGTAGCCGCGCAGCGACCGCTCATAGTTCGCACGGATCGATGCGACATATGCGCGCGTCTCACGATACGGCGGGACGCCGTTGTACTTCTGCACGGCACCGGGTCCGGCGTTGTACGCGGCCAGTGTGAGATCGAGATCACCGTGAAACGTATCGAGAAGCGTCCGCAGATAGCGCGCACCGGCGAACACGTTCTGCCGCGCGTCGAACACGTTGTCGCAGCCGAGGAAACGGGCGGTGGCGGGCATGAGCTGCATGAGACCGCCGGCGCCGACCGGAGAAATCGCGTTCGGATTGAACGCGGACTCGCGATGCGCGACTGCCGCGATCAGACGGGGATCGATGCCGTGAGTCCGGCCGGCTTCGTTCATCAGTGCTGCCATGTACGGCGGCATGGGAGTCTCGACGGTCGCCGTCGAGTCGAAGAGAACAGCGCCGAAATTGCGCGTCACCAGGCCGGGCAGCGAGCGGATGCTGACCAGCGCCTCACGGATGTTCCCGAGAAAGCGGGAGGCGGTGATGCTCGTGGCGTCATTGCTGATGACGATCTTGCCGGTGCGCTTCACGACGCGATGCGCAGGCAGGTCGGCGGCCGAGAACGTGCGCGCGTCGGCACGGACAATCGTGGCCGTCAGGAGCGTGATCGCCGTCAGCAATGTTATTTTCATCTCGAGTATTCGCCTCAACGAGGGGGTGACCCTCGACATTCCGCAGACAGGATGAACGGATGAGACTTCCACGCATCTCATTGATTACACTACTGATAAGTTTGGCTGCCTGCACGACCGGAAAGATGGAAAACGGCACCATATTCAGCGCTTCGACGATCCTTGCCGGGGCCTCGCAACAACCGATTCGCGATGGCGCGGTTTACGTGACCGGTGGCCGCATCCGCGAAGTCGGTTCTTCGACCGAAATCCGGCGCGCCCATCCGAATGCGCGAGTCGTCGACGCGCCTGGAGCGACCATCCTTCCCGGCCTCATCGACGCCCATGCGCATCTCTACGGACTCGGGCTGTCGCTCGATCAGGTCGATCTCACCGGCACGAGCTCATTCGACGAAGTGATCGCGCGCATGAAACCGCGCGCTGCATCATCCCCTTCGAACGAATGGATCGAGGGCCGGGGATGGGATCAGACGAGCTGGCCGGCGAAGGAGTTTCCGACGGCGGCCGCGCTCGATGGCGCGATCTCCGATCACCCGGTCTGGTTGAAACGCGTCGACGGTCACGCCGGACTCGCGAACTCCGTCGCAATGAGACTCGCCGGAATCAGCGCTGCGACTCCCGACCCCGAAGGTGGCCGGCTGATTCGCGATGCGAATGGAAATCCGACGGGCGTTTTCGTCGATCACGCGCTGTCGCTGATCGAGAGCAGGATCCCTGAAGCGACGTATGCGCAAGTCAAACGGCGCGTGCTCGCGGCGGCGCAACGGATCGCCGAAAACGGCCTGACTGAAATTCACGATGCGGGCGCGGGCGGCGACACGATGCGCGCAGTGCGCGAGCTCGTCGACGAAAAGAAGTTTCCCATCA
>DASVHS010000184.1:0-3318 GCA_036382495.1 Thermoanaerobaculia bacterium
TGATCGACATCGGCGTGGCCAGCCCGAGCGCGCACGGACAGGCGATGATCAGCACAGCCACAGCATTGACGATCGCGTGGACGAAACGCGGTTGCGGTCCTGCAGCAAACCAGACGACGAATGTCACGATCGAGATCGTGATGACGAGCGGCACGAACCAGGCCGAAACCCTGTCCGCCATCCGCTGAATCGGCGCGCGGCTGCGCTGCGCTTCTGCGACCAGTTTCACGATGCGGGCGAGAAGCGTTTCGGATCCGACACGCTCGGCTCGCATGACAAACGAACCGGTCGCGTTGACCGTCGCGCCGATCACGCGATCGCCAGCGCCCTTCTCGACAGGAATCGATTCGCCTGTGACCATCGATTCATCAACACTGCTGCTGCCTTCGGTGACCACGCCGTCGACGGGAACTTTCTCGCCGGGCCGGACGCGCAGCATGTCGTCCGGTCGCACGTCGTCGAGCGGCACGTCGGTCTCTTTCCCGTCAGGATCGATGCGGCGCGCTGTTTTCGGCGCGAGGTTGAGCAACGCGCGAATTGCCGCGCCGGTTCTGCTGCGCGCACGCAGCTCCAGCACCTGGCCGAGCAACACGAGCGTCACGATCGCTGCGGCCGATTCGAAATACACGCCGAAGCTGCCCGAGATCGAAGGAATGAGCGTTGCGATCGTGCTGTACGTGTACGCCACCGCCACGCCCAGACCGATGAGCGTGAACATGTTGAGATGACGCGAGCGCACCGAATCGATCGCACGGACGAAGAACGGCCATCCCGCCCAAAGCACGACGGGCGAGGCGAGGAGAAACTCGATCCACGGCGACGCGTGAGAAAACATCCCGACGACAATGAGCGGGATGGTCAGCGCGACACTGACCCAGAATCGCCGCGTGAAATCGATGAGCTCCGGATTCTCGACCTCTTCCGCCGTGATCGCGCGCGGCTCCAGCGCCATCCCGCAGATGGGGCAACTTCCCGGAGCGTCGCGGATGATTTCGGGATGCATCGGGCACGTCCACTCCGCGGACGCAGGCCTCGGGCCTCGGGCCTCGGGCCTCGGTTGGAGGTATCGAGCGGGATCTGCGTCGAACTTGTTTTTGCAGTCAAGCGCGCAGAAGTAGAACGTCTGTCCGTTGTATTCGGACGTACCTGCAGCGTCCGCGGGCGCGATCGTCATCCCGCAGACGGGGTCGACCACTGCGGATGCCTCAGCGTGCGTATTTGTTGAAGAGATCGGCAAGCTCGTCATAGATGCGTTCTTTTTCGCGGTGGTCGCCGCTATCGACGGCGTTGGTGACGCAGTGGTCGAGGTGATCGCGGAGGAGGGCTTCGCTGACTTTGCGGAGCGACTCGTGGATCGCGGAGATCTGCGTGAGCACGTCGATGCAGTAGCGATTCTCGTCGACCATTCGCTGAATCCCGCGAACCTGACCCTCGATGCGCTTGAGGCGCGCGGTCAGTTGCGGCTTGTCGTGATCGTGAGTGCCGGCCGCGGCGTGATGCGGTTTCATGGCTAGTACTATACCCCAGTAGGGTACAACAACACAGAATCGGCAACAGGCCGACGAGACGAGCCTCTGTGTGGAGGCGGGCTTCAGCCCGCCGTCAGGCGCGGAGATAAATCGTCGAGGAGCGCGGCACTCTGGAGCGCTTCCGCGAGTGTCGGATGGACGTAGATGGCGTCGCGGATGTTCGACACCGGTGCCTTTGCGTGCATCAGATCGATGCATACGTGCACGAGCTCGGATGCGTTGGCGGAGACGATGGCCGCGCCGAGCAGCTGATCAGTGCCTGCATCGACGACGAACTTCACGAAGCCCTGACGTTCACCTGACTCGCGCGCCTTCGCATTCTTCGCCATGTCGTAATGCAGCACGCGGATTTGCTGTCCGGTCTTGCGCGCTTCTGCTTCGGTCATGCCGGCGCGTCCAACTTCGGGGTCCGTGAAAATCGCGTACGGGATCACGCGACCGGCAGTGGTTTTCCGATGGTCACCTGCGATCTGGCTCTCGATGATTCGATGATCGTCCCACGCCGTGTGCGTGAACATCGGTCCTCCGCGAATGTCGCCGGCAACCCAGATGCGATCCACCGATGTCGACAGCCGCTCGTCCGCTTCCACAAACCCGTTCTTCGACAATCGAACGCCGACCGTCTCGAGACCGAGATCATCGGTGTTCGGCTTCCGGCCGGTCGCGACGAAGAGGTCGGAACCGTCGAGTCGTTCACCATTCGTGAGCGTGACGCGACTTCCCGAAGCTGCCGCGGACACGTTGGCGACGGTAGCGCTCGTGCGGATTTCGATGCCTTCGCTCGAGAGTGCCGCAGCGATTGCTGCGGAGACATCTTCATCCTCGATCGCTGCGATCCGCGCGGACGACTCAACGATTGCCACCTCGCTTCCCATCCGTCGATAGAACTGCGCCATCTCCAGACCGATGCCGCCGCCGCCGAGGATGATGAGCCTGCGCGGCAAGGTGGTTCGATCGAGCCAGTTGCCGGCGTGGAGGAACGGCACGCCGGACAGGCCTTCCATCGGGGGTATCAGCGTACGTGTGCCGGTATTGAGAACGACATGCGTCGCAGCGTAGGACTCGTTGCCGGCGTGGACGAGAAACGATTTGTCTTCGCGTCCGTCCAGGCGGGCATGGTTTTCGATCAGAAGCGGATTTTCAAGCGGAGCGAAGCTTTGACGCAGACCGTCGCGGAAACTCACGGCAAAACCGCGGGCCCGCTCGATGACTCGACGGAAGTCAACGCTCACGCCGGACACATCGACGCCGTATTCACCGCCTCGCCGCGCGAGATGCGCGATTCGCGCCGATGCAATGGCCGCTTTCGTCGGGGTGCAGCCGAAGTTGATGCAGGAGCCGCCCATGTGCTTCCGCTCCGCAATCGCGACGGCCAGCCCGCGTTTGGCGAGCGCCCGCGCGAGAGGTGGCCCGGCCTGACCTGCACCAATGATGAAAACGTCGAACGATCGCACAAGACCTCCTGAAACCACTGAATGAGACCGCCTGCCGCATCATAAGGACCGCCGCTGGAATGTGTGTTCGGTAGCGGCCTTTGAGATCGTCGATGATGCGCCGATTCGTCATGATCGCCCTGGTTCTCGCCGTCTCCGGCCTCGGGCCGCTGATGGCAACGGGAGGATCGTGCGCCGACATGCCGTGCTGTCACCATCATGGCGTCGCGGTGACTTCCACTCCGACGGATTGCTGTTCGCCGGCCACATGCGTGAAGGAAGAGCAGGCCATCCGCGCCGGGGCCTCCAACGCGCAGCGTCATCAGGCTCCGGCGCTCGTCGCGGTGATTCCTTCG
>DASVHS010000185.1:0-7964 GCA_036382495.1 Thermoanaerobaculia bacterium
GCTGCCGATCGGAGCGACCTTTCCGGCGTGCCGCTCCAGAACCCGGCTCACAATGTCTACGATCGAGACGAAGGGAAGTTCTCCCGCCAGGAACCGCTCGACAGCGATCTCATTGGCGGCGTTGAGGACTGCCGGCATCGATCCGCCCGCGCGGAGCGCTTCGTAAGCGAGGGCCACGGCTGGAAAGCGCCGCGAGTCGACCGGATGGAACTCGAGGTTGCGGATCTTCGCGAGATCGAGCCGCGCAAACGGCGCGACGACGCGTTCCGGATAGAGCAGCGCGTACTGGATCGGGAACTTCATGTCCGTCGTCGACAGCTGGGCCATGATCGAGCCGTCGACGTACTCCACCATCGAGTGCACGATCGACTGCGGATGGATGAGGATGTCGATCCGATCGCCGGGCATCGCGAACAGGTGATGCGCCTCGATGACCTCCAGTCCCTTGTTCATCATCGTCGCGGAGTCGATCGAGATCTTGTTCCCCATTCGCCATGTCGGATGCGCGAGCGCGGCGTCGATGGTGATGTCGCTGAACGTCGAAAGCTCGCGGTTGAGGAACGGACCGCCGGACGCGGTGAGGATGATGCGCTGCACTTCCTCGTGCGATCCGCAGCGCAGCGCCTGATGCACCGCGTTGTGCTCGGAGTCGACAGGCAGGATCTCGCCACCGTGCTGGCGTGCCGCGCGCGTCATCACATCGCCGGCCGCGACGAGCACTTCCTTGTTTGCGATGCCGACGCGCTTTCCCGCGCGCAGCGCCGAGTAGACCGGCGGGATGCCGGCCGCGCCCACGATCGCCGCGATGACCGCATCGGCGGAGGGAAGCGACGCGATCGCCGACGCCCCTTCGACGCCGGAGAAGATCTCGACCTTCGTTCGCAGCGATGACCGCAGGCGCTTCGCGTCCTCCTCGCTGCGCACCGACACAACTTCCGGCCGGTATCGCTCGATCTGCTGCACCAGCAGTTCGATGTTTCCGCCGGCGGCGAGGCCCACGACCGACAGCTCTTCCGGAAACGCATCGACAACCGCGAGCGTCGAGCGGCCGATGGAGCCTGTGCTGCCTAATATCGAGATTCGTCGCATGGATTGGTATTCGTTAACCGTATAACCGTTAACCGTATAACCGGAACTGGTTGAGCGGTTAACGGTTAACAGTTAACGGTTAACGGCTCACCCCTGGATGATATTCAACGTAAAGGCATGCTGGGACAGTGCCCAGTACACGTACAGGATCGGCGCCGTGAAAAGGACCGAGTCGAAACGGTCGAGAAAGCCGCCGTGGCCGGGGATGAGCGTCCCTGAATCCTTGACCGCCGCGGACCGTTTCCACATCGACTCGGCGAGATCGCCGATCACGCCCGAGATCGACAGCACGATGCCGACGACGATCGCGTGCGCCAGACCGATCTGAGGAAAGAACGTGAGGTGGATGACGATCGCCGTGATGACTGAGGTGATCACGCCGCCGACGAGTCCCTCCACCGTCTTCTTCGGGCTGATGCGCGGCGAGAGCTTGTGTTTTCCAAATCGCTTGCCCACGTAATAGGCGCCGGCGTCGCCGAGCCACACCACGAGCAGCAGGAAGAAGATGAGGTTCGGCCCGATGACCCCTCCGAAGTCGCTGCGCAGGCGGATCATCGAACCGCCCAGCATGCCGACGTACATCGTCGCCAGCACCGCGATCGCGCTCGACGGCAGAGCGTCTTCCACGCTGCTCTTGCGAAAGACGTATGACGCGGGGATGACCAGCAGCGTGACGAACATCCCCATCTCGACCGACACGTGCTCGAGGATGAACGCGGCGATGATGAACAGCATGATGAGCTCGCAGAGCACGATCGGCATGTCATAGCCTTTGCGAATCCCGAGGCCCAGGAATTCGTGCAGGGCGAGGACGGAGACCAGCGCGATCGCCGCGTCGAAGACATACCGGTGCGACCACCCCACGATCCAGATCGCAAACGGAAGAACGATAAGGGCGGTGAGCTCGCGTGCGAAGCGCGCCGTCGGCCGCGGTTGAGGCACTTCGGTCATGGATCCCGTTTCAGGCGTGCTTCTCGTCCGCCTCGACGAACATCACGGCGTCCGATTCCTCGACGGCACCGTATCTGCGGTCGCGCGTCTGAAAGTCGATGATCGCCTCGAACAGATTGCG
Organism: Thermoanaerobaculia bacterium; assembly: GCA_036382495.1. GTDB lineage: Bacteria > Acidobacteriota > Thermoanaerobaculia > Gp7-AA8 > Gp7-AA8 > DASVHS01. The sequence goes on from DASVHS010000185.1 coordinate 2,162, forward strand.
ACGGCGAAAATCGGGCCAGAGCACCTTCGTGACGTGGATCTCCGCATAGGCGATCTGCCACAGCAGAAAATTCGACACACGCAACTCACCGCTCGTGCGAACGAGCAGGTCGGGGTCATCGACGTTGGCCGTGTACAGATGGTCGGCGAAGAAATCCTCGTCGATGACGGCGTCGCTCATCTCCTTCTCACGCAGCAAAGCCATGATGCGGTTCACCGTGTCGACGATCTCCGCGCGGCCGCCATAGTTCAGCGCAATCTGAAACAACAACCCCGAATTGCCCTTCGTCTGCTCCTCGGCATACCGGAGCTCGCGCTGCACGCTGGGATCGAGACCGTCGATGCGTCCGATGGGAACGAAGCGGATGTTGTTGTCCTGCAGCGTCGCCAGCTCTTTCCGCAAGTACTCCTTGAGCAGCATCATCAGCGTGGCCACTTCGTAGCGGGGACGCTTCCAGTTCTCGACCGAGAACGCGTACAGCGTGATGACTCCGAGCTCGAGCCGCGCAGCGGTCTCCACAACTTCGCGGACCGAGGCGATGCCGGCGCGATGGCCTTCGACGCGGGGGAGGTTGCGCGACTTCGCCCAGCGGCCGTTGCCGTCCATGATCACGGCGATGTGCTTCGGCAGCCGCTTGAAGTCGATTTTATCGAGGAGCGTCTCCTCGATCGATCCCGGCTCAGCCAGCTTGGACAGGTCGATCATTGTCGAGGGAGGAATGTTAGCAGGGATGGGGGAGGAAGGATCAGGGATGAGGGAGAAAACCGGAATGGTGAATGGTGAATGGTGAATGTTGAATTAAATTCAACATTGAGCATTCAACATTCAACATTTCGGACCCTCATCCCTCATCCCTCCTCGCTGCCCCCATATGTCACCTCGACCAGTGTCAATCCCTTGGCAGGTGCCGTCCATCGCGCCGGCTCGTAGCTGGGTTCGAGCGAGCGACGGAGTGCCTCCGGCTCCAGTTTCCCTCGTCCGATCTCGATCAGTGAGCCGGCGATTCGCCGGACCATGTACCGCAGGAAACCGTCTGCGGACACGGTGATCGCCACGATCGGGCCTTTGCGCATCACGGCGATGTTCGCGATGGTTCGAATCGTCGAGCTGACTTCCGGCGCCGCCACGGTGAACGCGCGGAAATCATGTTCGCCGGCGAGCACTTGCGCAGCGTCGTGCATCAGTTCGGCATCGAGCTTCTGCCCGACGTGTTCGTGAGTCTCGGACGCGAAGACGTCGGCGACTTCGTGGTTCCAGATCGCGTAGACATACGTCTTCGATTTCGCGCGATGGCGGCACTGAAAGTCATCGGCGACCGGCTCGACGGCCGTCACGCGGATGTCCCGCGGAAGGAGGTCGTTGATCCCGCGAACGAGCCCGCGCGGCGCGATCTCGAACGGTACGTCCGCGTGGGCCCGCTGCGCGGCAGCGTGCACACCCGAGTCGGTGCGGCTCGCGCCTTCGATGCGGACCGGCGAGCCGTAAACCTTCGTCAGAACGTCCTCGACGACGTTCTGAACGGCGGTCGCGTTCGTCTGCGACTGCCACCCCGCGTAATGCGTGCCGCGGTATTGGAGGGTGAGGAGGATGCGCATACGAGGCCCTAGGCCTTAGGCCCAAGGCCCTAGGAGAATCGGCGCATCGTATCTCCTAGGGCCTAGCGCCTAGCGCCTAGGGCCTTGGGCCTAGGGCCTTGGGCCTGGGTTTATCGGAGGTCCTGCGCGATGACCTGTTCGCGCGCGAAGCCGTTGACGTTCGAGACGTCGTCGACGACGCCGACGGAGATCTTGTTCAGTCCTTTTTCCATCAGAAGGTCGACCGAGTACGTGTAGTACTTGCCTTTCGCTCGCTCCATGTCGCTGGCGGGGACGCGCAGCTGATGCGACTTGCGTGAGACGTCGGACATGTCGCCGTCTTTGTTCGCGACGGCGACGTACACGTCGAAGCCGCCGACATAGTCACCTTCACCCTGCTGGAGCAGCGTGAGCGAGTCCATCGGGATCTGGATGTCGACCGGCACTTTGTACAGATCTTCGTCCGCCGCTGCGGGTGCGCCTGTGCGCACGAGGATCTTGAGATCGTTCTGCTTCGTCCTGTACAACAGGTTCGCGATGACCTTGTCGTTCATCTCGGCGTACGTCGACTTCTCGACGAACGTCTGCCGCGCGCGCGCGATGTAGTTCTTGTTCTTCATGTGGACGATCAGTGAGCGCTGGCGATCGACGCGCTCCGTCGTGGCGCGGTAGCCGAGGGAGTAGTAGGTGTCGAGGTCGCGCTGGATGTTGCGGAAGGCCTGCGCGAAGTTGTTCGTCTGGATCGAGGCCACGCCGCCGGTCATGTCGGCCATGAGGCGCATGGAGTCGGTGGTATTGGTGATGATCGCCTGCGACACGCTGACCGGAGTCGGCGCGGCGTGCTCGGCGCTCATCTCGCTTCCGCCGGTCAGACCGCCGGCGTGAATCGTATACATCGTGATGCCGTTCGCGTTCGCGGTGCGCGCGATCGACTGGATGAGCGACGTCGAATCGAAGCTCATGCCTTCGAGGATCGTTCCGCTGAATTGCCAGCTCTTCTCGTTCGCCACTTCATCGATGTACTGGAACATCTCGCGGCCCGGCTGCATCGGGAACCCTTCGCTGGCCAGGACGAGGATCTTCTTTCCTTCGACGCCGGCGAGGGTGGTCATGAGACCGTTGAGCGATTCCGCGCTCTGGCGGAGGTCGTGTTCGACCGACTGCGCATACGAGCGCGCCGTGGACACGGCTTCGTCGTAGTCGGTCGTTTCTTTGATGCGGTCCTGGACCGACTGCCGCTCGCTGGCGTTCGTCGTGCCCATGGCGCTCTCGCCGGCGACCGCGTCGAGCATCTGCTCGATCTGGATGGGATCGCGCGTGAACGGCACACGCACTTTCATGCTGCGGTTGAACGTGGCAATCATCGTCTCGTCACCGGGACGCATCGCCGACTTCACGAACTCCTTCATGTTCGCGAACACGCGATTGCGGTTGAACGGCGCCATCGACAGGTTGTCGACGTAGATGATGATGCGGCGCTTCAGGTTGTCGGGGAGCTCGTCCTTGCGAACCGGCTGCGGCGTCGCCGCAGCAATGGCATCCGGCTCGACGTCCGTCGGGCGCCCACCCTCGACCGCGTAGAAGTTCGTGATCGGCTTGGGAACGTTGTTCTCGAAGATCTCGAAGTCATCTTTCTTGAGGCCGGTGATGACCGTTCCCTTCTTGTCCGTGACGACGACGTCCACGTTGATGACGCGGACATCCATGCTTTCGGTCAGTCTCGGGATGTCGTTGGCCGGTTTCGGGGTCGCCGTCTGGGCGAACGTGCCCGGCAGCAGCAAGGTCGTGATCAGAACTGCCGCGACGGTGCGGTAGGCATTCTTCAAGCTAGGCTCCTAGTGACTTCAATCGGACGGGCGAGCGGCAGCAGCGGTTACGCAGCCGCTCCGTGCGAGAATGATGGGTCACTGGTGAAAATTCCGATGGCAGGCTCGCGACAAACTCAAGGCGGCAAACAAGATCCGCTCTCCTTCGCGAAAATGGCGGGCGCCGGCAACGACTTCGTCGTCATCGATCATCGGGATGGCGGCATCGACGACCCGGCCGCATTGACGCGAGCAATCTGCACGCGCGGGCTGTCCGTGGGTGCCGACGGACTCATCCTCATCGAGAAATCCGACCGCGCCAGCATCCGGATGCGCTATTTCAACTCGGACGGCTCGCTGGGCGAATTCTGCGGGAACGGAACGCGATGCGCGGCGCGGTTCGCGGCGCTCCACGGCATGGCTCCGGCGAAGATGACGATCGAGACGGACGCGGGCATCGTCTCCGCCGAAGTCGGCGCCGGCAATCTCGTGACGATCTCGCTGCCCTCTCCGCAGGCGTTTCGCACGGATCGGCCGCTGCGAGTCGGCGATCAGACGATCCAGGGCAGTTCGATCACAGTCGGCGTGCCGCATTACGTCCTCTTCCCCCACACCGATCTCTGGTCAGATGACATCGTCCCCCTCGGCCGCGCGATACGAAATCATCGCGAGTTGCAGCCGGCCGGCGCGAACGTGAACTTTGTCGTTGTCCGCGACGGACATTCGATCGAGATTCGAACGTACGAACGCGGCGTCGAGGCGGAGACGCTGGCATGCGGGTCGGGCATCGTCGCGTCGGTGTCGGTCGCCGCGTTGTCGGGCAGGGTAACGTCGCCGGTCACCGTCGTCACGCGCAGCGGGGCGACGCTTCAGGTCTCGTTCACGCTGGACGGTCGCGAGCTCCGCGACGTACGACTCCAGGGAGACGCGCGCCTCGTCTACCGCGGGACAACGACGGCGGAGACGATCACCGGCTTCGATCCCGGCTTTGTTCGCGACCCGTCGAGCGCGAAAGTGCTGAGTGCTGAGTAAGTGGATCCCCGCGATCATCGCTGCCGTTGTCTCCGCTTACGCGGCGGCTGTCGTTGCGCAGTACGCGACGCCGATCGATAGCGCGCTGCCGCTGATCGTCGTCATCGTGACGATCGTCGCGGCGCTCTCGCATCCGGCGATCCAGGTCGCCGTGCCGCTGCTGATCGGCGGAGAGATCGCCATCGCCGACGAGCGCCTGCGTCTGCTGTGGTTCGGGACGGTGATCGGCGCCGCATTCGCCGCCGCGACCCTATGTCATCCCGAGCGTGAGCGAGGGACCCGGGCGGTCGTGGTGGCAGTCAGCGCGATCGTTCTGTTGCGCTGGATCCCTTTGAAAACCGTCGTGATCTGGCGCGAAGTGCTTTTGATCGCGATCGTTCTCCTGATCCTGGCCGCGTTGCGGGGAACTGCGGCCGGAGTAGCGCTCGCCGTTGCGGTCGCGCTGTTCACGCCGCTGATTCCATTGCGAACGATCGGTTTCCCGCTCGCAGTCCTGGTCGTCGTGGTGGTTCTTCGTGCCTTCGATTTTCCGGTACTCCACTTCGATGTTGCTGCTTCACTCTCGCTCGCTCTGATGCTTACATTCTTCGCGTGGAGCGGCGTGTTCGCCCGCGCGACATCGTTTGCCATTCGCGGCCTGCCGTCAGCCACGCCGAGAGAGCCGATCCGGATGGCCCTGGCTCCGGGTCAATCGGTCAATCTCGATGTTCCCGCCGATGCGAACGCAGTCATCCTCTCGGGCGCGAACATTTCGCGGCTGCGGCCGGGCACGATTGCCGGCAGCATCAACAACGTGCCGATTCGCATCGGCGACGTTGCCGACTGGGGTTTTCTCCGGCGCGAATATTTCTACGGCTCGCGCAATCGCGTGCCGAGCGATCCGGCAGGTGAGCTTCGCGACTATGGACAGAATGCGTGGATCGACGGCGCGGCGAGGTTCCCGATCCGAAAAGGCAGGTCGCTCCACATTGCCGCCGATCCCCATCTTCCCGCCACCGCCCGTCTGCAGATCGACGCATTTGAAGTGGTGAATCGATGACGCTGGCTGCTGTCGCGGTTCTCGTCGCGCTTCCTTTGATTGTGTTTCGTGGCCGGATGCTCCGATTTTCGCTTTCGCTTCAGGCCGCGGTGTACGTGCTCGCGTTGATTCTGTCGCGGCAGATCGGCGGATTCGATCGATATCTCGCGACGGCCGTGCTGTTCGTCGCGCAACTCGCGCTTTTCTCGTTGCTTCTTGCGATTGCGTCGCCCGGCGAAGTGCGATGGTCCGCGAACCGGGCCGCCGTGATCGCGTTACTCGTTTACGCGCTCATGATCCCGGCGATGATGCGCACGCCGATCGATGGCGATGAGCCGTTCTACCTGCTCGTCACCGAATCGATCGTTCACGAT